>JAFSXN010000186.1 GCA_017444015.1 Lachnospiraceae bacterium
AAAAAATAGCACGGGAGCCCTCAAAATGACGTTATATTCAGTATGTAGTTTTCAAGGAACATATTTAACAAAGTGCATAAAATCAGCATTTTGAGTGTAGTTGTAAAAACACACGGGAATTAGAGATAATCCGTTACTTCGGCAACCAGGAGTATAAGGCATACTACGAGATTAATTTTCCTGAAGCCCCGGAGCTTAAGAAGGTGTTTTCCGGAAATCTTGATGTAAAAACCCTGACCCTTAATTTCTCGCTTTATACTCGCGAACGCAATTAATTGCGTTCGCGAGTATAAATATGTTCTCTCTTGATTTTAAGGAATTCCTGGATGCTTTAAATGTCAACGAAAATATCCTTTCAATGATAACTGACTCATTAAGAGAAAAGAGAGAGATCCCTCAGTATGCGGTAAAAAAGCACATTGCCGCTATATATGGCCGCATATATTTGAGTCAAAATAAGACACCGAAAGCAGAATGTTCCCCCGTACCCGCCCTCGTCTGCCAGTTGACAATAAGGTAGTAAAAATACACGATAATCTATACCCATGTGACATTACTGAACATACATTGTATCCCTGGGATTCGAACCCAAATATGCGTTCACCATATCACCATACGGTTCATTCTCAACCGCCGAGATCATGTCCACCCTGCCAGACTACCATCTGTGATCAGATCAATTCCGTTGTCCAGTTCAGCTCCTGAATGGTTTCATCGGTCAGACGCAGCTCCTTCTGCAGCTCATCCAGGTCCTTCTGAAGTTCAGATACCGGAACCGTGCTGAAGATCTTGACCTCACTCTTTGAGTATCTGGTAATCTTCTCGCTCGCGCTGTTCAGAAAATTGCGCATAATGCCGATCCTGCCCTTAAGACAATCCCTTTTGGCGATCAGATCTGTCAGGGACCCTTCCCCATACCTTGTCTCATTATTCGTATGGTTTATGCGGGAGATCAGTTCCTCAAGCCTGGTATAAAGGTCATCAAGCTCCCTGAGAAGCTCCATTGGATCCTCCGACGGCTTTTCTCCCTCCTGTACACGGGCATTGTTATTAAGCCTGCCCCCAAGCTCCGCTATCCTTCTTTGAATGTCTGCTCTTTCTGATAATGCTGTTGCTAATTTCATCCTGTCCTCCTGTATTATATGAATTACTTGTCAAATGCGCTCCTCGCGAAGCTTGATGGCTGAGATCCTAATCCGATGCCTTGAAATTATAAATGGGCTTTAGTACCTCTTTGACGTTTACGGACTCTTTCACAGCGTCTATGATATCATCCAGGGATTTATAGGCCATGGGCGCTTCATCCAGAGTTTTCTCATTGACAGATGTCGTATAGATCCCCTGCATGGTCCTCTGATACTCTTCCATGGAAAGGGTCTCTCTGGCCCTGGAGCGCGACATCACGCGGCCGGCGCCATGCGGAGCGGAAAAGTTCCACTCAGGATTCCCCTTTCCGACCGCAAGGACAGAACCGTCCCGCATATTGATCGGGATCAGGACCTTCTCCCCTTCGTGAGCCGCTATAGCCCCTTTTCTCAGGATCATCTCATCGGTATCAATATAATTGTGTATGGTATGAAACGCCTCAACCCCCTTAAGCCCGGTTCTTTCAAGCAGGATCTCCGCCATCTTCTCACGGTTTCTTTTCGCGAACCTCTGACAGATCTCTACATCGTACAGGTAGTCATCGAGATACCTGCCGCTTAAATAGCACAGATCTTCCGGCATATCCGGCGCAAGCTCCTCCTTTTCCCATTTGAGCTTTTGAAGAGCAGCCTGGATCTCCTTCCTTCGCCCCTGCTCCTTATAGCTGCGGATGATCTCATCTCTGGCTTCCAGATACTCGCCGATCCCTTTGTGAAGGTCTACGGCAAGCTGCTGGTACAGCTCCGCCACCTGTTTGCCGAGGTTGCGGCTGCCCGAATGGATCACCAGATAGTTCGTTCCATCTTCGGACCGGTCAATCTCTATGAAATGGTTCCCGCCTCCCAACGTCCCAAGAGATCTCTCAAGACGCTTGGTATCCTTGAGATTTCGATGACACCTAAGCTGTGTCAGATCGAATTTCTCCCGACGACCTTCCCAGACCTCTTTGCCCGACGGAATAAAATGAGCTGCCTCATCAAACATCGCAAGGTCAATTTCCGTTTTCCCCAGGCTTACCGTGTACATTCCGCAGCCAATGTCGACCCCTACCACATTGGGAACGGCCTTTCCAGCCACCGTCATAGTCGTGCCGATCGTACATCCCTTTCCGGCGTGAACATCCGGCATGATCCTGATCTTTGACCCTGACGTAAACTCATAGTCACACATCCTGCGGACCTGCTCGATCGCCTCCTCCTCGACTGCGGACGCGTAGCAGATCGCCGTATTCACTTTGCCTTCTATGTACATCATATCGCTCACCTTCAGGTCCTTATCATTGTAGAGAAGTTACTGCTTTGCTGTTTGTGTTGTTATGATATAACAGAATCCAGGATCTGAAAAGCAGAAGAACGAAACGTATTTATGACCCCAAATTTCTTGCATTAATGGCCTGCATAGCTTATATTTATTATTGAAATACAACCCCAATTAGGAGACAATATGACCGAGAAATATAAAATCTATGTTCCCGAGGAAATGAAATCACGCCTTGAAAATGACGCGGAACTGTTTGAATTTACCAAAAAGGACGGCACCGTAAATCTCAATTCCTTTTTGAAGGAGCTCATCGTCAACTACTTCGATCAATATCAGGATAACAGGAAGCAGCTTCTTGACACCATTCTGTCAGATTTGGAGAAGCTTTCTTCCATATCCGCTGCGGACGTAAACGTTATCGCCGACAGGATCATCAACGGATATATGAGGAGCAGCAAGCAAAGTACAGCGCGAAATACCGCTATTACACTGACGCTAAGCAGACGGTCTCTTGACATAATGCGTTCCATCGAGAACAATCTGCTTGGTCAGATATCGCTGTCTCAATACATTAATGATATGCTCGAATCCTATCTGTCCATAGCAAGAAGCGATCGTGAGAAAATCATATTCAAGGAGGTTTTTGAAGCGCTGAACGATGCCATAAAAAAGAACCGGATCATCACGTTTTCCTCAACGTCGGTTTCGGACATGGTGTTTACGATCCGGCCATATATGATCGCAGCGTCAAAAGAGGAGCAGTGTAACTATTTATTGTGTACCGATAACCGCTACCATCAGCCCAGAACCTTCCGAATTTCAAGGATCCGCGCCTTATATACAACTTCAGACTGTTTCACTCCGAATGAAAAGGTTCGAAAAAGACTGATGGAAATCGCGATCAGAAATCCCCAGTCGGCTTCCAAAAATGTCAGGGCAACCGTCATCCTGACGGAGCTTGGCATCAGGAAATTCCATATGATAACGAAGAACCGACCCGATATATCGAAAAGAGAGGGAAATGTGTTTTATTTTGACTGGCCTAAGAAACAGTTGGAGGACTATTTCAGCCGGTTCGGCGAAGAGGCCGTGATCGTTTCACCTCTGGACTGCCGTCTCTCTATGACAGCTTTCTACAGTAAGGCACTCGAAGCCTATAAAAAAACTCCAAACACAGATATAATCAATGTTTAGAGCCAATCACCGAAACGGAGAAAGAAGGATTTGAAGACTACCCTTTCTCAAAAACTATCGAAAGAAAGGGGTGTTTCGGCTTCCAAGTCTTCTTGTGCAACAGGTGTGCAACACTTTAAGAACTAGATCTATATTTGTATTTGTTCGCTCTACTTCTTTAAAGCATCCATAAAATCGTCAAGAGAAATATCCGCTTTTTCTAATATACCTTTCAATGTCCCCTTTGCAATCTCATAATGCTTTGGAATAATGGTTATTCTCTTACCATTTGTATATTTAACATGACTGCCATTCTGGGAGGCAGACCAAAAACCAGGCTTTTGAAATGCTTTCTCCACTTCCTCGTATTTACAGATAGGATATTTTGAAGGCATTATATAACCTCCAATGTTCCTAATAAATACTCTGAAGTGTCTTGTTCCATATCTTCGGGCATATCCTCAAAATAAAGTTCCAACGCTTCCTTCAAGTTCTGCTTTGCACCACCAATAGATTTTCCCTGTGATACAACTCCGGTTATTATATCTTTCGCAATATACCAAGGCTCTTCATAAGACAGTAAAATTTGTCTTGTCATTCTGTTCACCTATATCCTTTTAATGATACATATACTCGCGAACGCAATTAATTGCCGTTTTTGATAAAGTAAATGTACTGAAATTGCGTTTGCGAGTCCGGTTGATCGGCAACGAAAAGTGTTAACCAGTATAAATAATAAACTGGAAACAATATTGTTAATAAAGAAAAACTCCAAACACCGATAATTTCAATGTTTCGAGTTTTTCATCTAATAACGGAGAAAGAGGGATTTGAACCCTCGCGCCGCGTTAACGACCTACACCCTTAGCAGGGGCGCCTCTTCAGCCTCTTGAGTATTTCTCCAATGTCTGAATAAATAAATCATTATTCTTCAGAAGCAGCACAAAAACCCTTCGAAACCAATGGCTTTCCGCCGCAACCTCTTGTCGGAAGTATTATACCCGAGCAGGCGGGCTTTGTCAAATCCTATTGTATAACCTGCAGCAGAATATTCGAGTCAAACAGAAAGGTCAGCAGCTTACTGTCGGAGACATCGGAAAGCAGGGTTCCTGCGACGGAATTCCCGTAGAGCATCATCATCACAAAAAATCCGATCCAGACGACGATCAGAGCGGACAGAAAGCCCGTCATAATCCCAAGCAGTTTATTCACCCCGTGGATGATTGGGATCTTAGCGATCAGCCCGGTGACATGGAGAACGATCCACATAGCAAGCGCGAACATCGCGTAAACGATCACAAAGGTTCCCGATTTTATGATCATCCTTGTCAGATAATTCGCGATATAATCCTCAAAAACCCTAACCTTCAGCGACTCGTAGACCTCCTTCGTATTATTCACGATAAGGTCGGAGCGAATCAGCTCCGGCAGCTCATAGCTCTGGATCGCCTTATTCTGTTCCTCGGTCGAACGGTTATTATAATTGGAATTCACCTCATGAAAAACCGCAACGATATTATCATAAACCACATCGTGAACGGCAGGCAGCTCTACGAGAATACTGCTCAGGTTCGGAACGATCTGCGTCGTCAGAAAAATCGCCAGAATGATCCCGGTCAGTGAGACCGCCATACGTAAAAAGCCCTTGCCGTAGCCGATCGCCATAAAGATCGCAAACAGCGCAAGTACAGCGATCAGCAGAAAATTCAGCTCCCCCATTTCTCCCCTATAACCCCTACTTCAACTGGATCTTTTCGGTCCTGCTGCCGGAAACCAGAAGATACTTCTGCGGACTGGACTGCGGAACGACCTCGATCACAGAGCTTTTAAACGCTCCGTTGTATTTTTCCGCCCCGTCCATATTACAGATCAGACATTCGCTGCTGTTATAGATAATGATCCGCTCATTCGCGAAAACAATATCCGAGTATTCCAGATCAAAGGGCTTCTGCAAAACAAGCTCCCCCGAGGTATTGTATACATCCAGCCGATAGTTTTCCTCACTCGTACCGACATGATAAACCAGCCCGATATATTCCTGATTATGGAACACACTCTTGATCTCTTCCTCGATCTCCGTCTCAAAAACACATTCCGGCTTCTGATTCCCGCGAAAGATCGCGAATTTATTGTCCCCGACGGCAAAGGCGGAGCGTTCGTTCATAAACTCGATATAAGAAACGATCGTATCGTCATAATTGTAACCGCTGACCAGATTATCGATCTCGTTCTGTCCGACATTTCCGAAGTTATAAAACGCAACGGAGGAGACCATATTTCCCGTTTCAATCTTCAGATAGGAAACCGCTAGGATGATCCCGTTATCCGAAAGCGCGATACTTACGGGATAGCCGCTCTTTGCCATGGTCGTCCGGTCACTGGCGACAACCTCTCCCTCGCTGTTATAGATCCTGACCCATGTCACTTCGTTTTCTTCCAGGATCACCGCGACGATCCCGTTTCCGGAAACACAAAACTTCTGGATCGGAAGCGTTGTATCGATCTCACCGGCCAGCCCCTTGCTGTTCATCAGAAAGATCTTCGTTCCCTTATAATCCCCGATGCCGACATATTCTCCCTTGATATCCACGATGGGACTCTGCATTTCATAGGTCTGGTTCCAGAGCATCTCATCCTGCATATTAAAGGCCGAAGCCCCGTCCGGACTGTATCTGAGGATATTGTTATTGAATTTCAGATAATTTGCCGTTGCGATCTCCGAATACCGGATCGTATCCTGTACCGTATAATCGGTATAGATCGTATTCTCGTAGTTGATATAGATCCCGACTCCGATGGCAACAAAAATAAGCACGACTATCAGGACCCTGTACAGGATCACAAGTCTGTGCCTGGCAATCTTTTTCCTATAATCGAACGTCTCCGGAGCTTCCGGAAGCTCTTCTTCCTCCTCCGAAATGGACGTGAAAGCCTCTCGTTCCTCTGCCTCCTCAGAAGAGACGTTCTTTTCCCCACTCTTAAATTTATATATCTCCGCCAAAAAAGACCCCTTGCTTTAAGACTTCCCTCTGTTAACTCCTCTATCATACATCATTCAGCGGGTTTTGAAAAGAACCGTTACAGCCTGGCACCGGTCAGACGCCAGATTCTCCTAAACCGAAGAGATCAGAACACTGAGCTCTCCGCTAAGAACATACTTCCCATACGCAAAAGGAACGATCAGAGAATCCCCCTCTTTGATCGAGGTTCCGTCGATCGTACCGCTTCCGCCGATCACGCTTACGATCTCAAAAGGCTTATCCTGAAGAAATTCCCTGCTCCCGTTGATCTCATACTTATCAACCGTATAGTATTCACAGGAAACGAGCCGGTTCGGATCATCCCCGGCATTGGTCCGGCATTCCCTGTGAGGTACATTGATCACATCAATGCTTTTTTCAATATGTAACGGCCTCGGCTTTCCGTCCTTTACCCGGTCATAATCGTAAAGCCGATAGGTGATATCGGAATTCTGCTGGATCTCCATAATAACCGTATGGTTTTTGATGGCGTGTACCGTTCCCGGTTCGATCTGGAAGAAATCTCCCTTCTTTACTGGGAACTCCCGCAAAAGCTCTTTCCAGCGGCCATCCCGGATCATCTCCCGAAGCTCTTCCTTTGTCTTGGCATTGTGCCCGATAATGATCGTTCCGTCCGGCTTTGCATCGATCACATACCAGCATTCGGTCTTGCCGTAAGAGCCATTTTCATGGGCAAAGGCATAGTCATTATCCGGATGGACCTGGATACTGAGATCGTCTCTGGAATCGATTTTCTTGACCAGCAGCGGAAAGCTCTCTCCCTCGATATTTCCAAACAGCTCGCGATGCTCCTTCCAGAGCTCAGAGAGATGCTTTCCTCTATAGGTCCCCTGTGTAACGATATCGTCTCCATGGGGATGCGCTGAGACTGTCCAGTATTCATTTCCCCATATATAATTTTTAACGACCGGTTCCAGGATCAGTAGTTCTCTCATTTCTCCGCCGCTTTTCCGCTGGGCTTAACTAACAGGATACAAAGCACCAAAGCTACAATATAAAGAGCGCACGTCGCGTAAAGTACGTTCTGATAACCGGTAGGATTTACCTGATTCCCGGCAACTTCGATCCATTCGCCCGAATGGTTTACGATCGCCGTCGCCATCTGGTTCCCGGTCAGTCCCGCAAAAGCCCAGGCTGAAAGAGTGATGCCGTGGATTGCGCTGATGCTGCCCATTCCGTAATGGTCTGAAAGCAGTGTCGGAACATTACTGAAGCCTCCGCCATAGCCGGCGTTTACGATAAAGATCAGGCCGAGTACCAGGAAGATCAGGAAGCCGTTTCCGGAACCGTTCTTGATACCGTTTGTCAGAATTACCAGAGCCGTAAAAGCGATCGAAAGAATGAAGATCAGCTTGTAGATCGTATTTCTGTCCTTCAGCGTATCCGCCCAGGCTGAGAAGCCGAGACGTCCGCCTGCGTTAAAGATCGCCGAGATCGAGGAGATGATCCCTACGGAAGCCGCCAGCCCGATACATTTTACGATCGACTTCTCCTGCGAGATCAGGGCCAGACCGCAGGTAATATTGATATAGAACATCACCCAGATCCCGATATAGTTCGTAAGGGGCTTGGTCTTAAGAGTCTCCATAATGCCGGGCTTCTTCTCATCCCCGCTGGGCTCATGCCATCCGTCGGGCTTCTTTAAAAGAAGATGTCCTACGAACATCATTACAAAATATACGCACCCCAGGATCCAGAACATTTTGTATACACCGCTGCCATCCTCATATTTCTCAAGGATATTCGTCATGATCGGGCTCGCGATCGCCTTCGCAGCGCCAAAGCCTGCTACCGCAAGACCTGTTGCAAGGCCTTTCTTATCCTGGAACCAGAGCATCAGGGTCTTTACCGGAGAAAGATACCCTGTCCCGAGTCCTACGCCCATGATAAAGCCGTAGCTTAAATAGATACCTACAAGAGCAAGGGCGCTGTGCTGATGCTTGCCGCCGTAATTGATAAAGAAGCCGGTCAGAAGCATTCCCGCTGTAAAGCAGATTGTCGCGATCAGAGAGGACTTATGGATATCCTTCTCAACGACGTTGCCAAGAAACGCCGCGGACATTCCGAGGAAAAAGATCGCGAAGGAAAACGCCCATTCCGTCGCTCCCTTGGAAAATCCGATGTAATCCGCGATCTCCTGCGAGAACACCGACCAACAGTAAACCGTACCGATACTGCAATGTAGCAGAAGAGCCGGTATCGCGGCACGAACCCATTTATTCGTCCGCCACCCTCCCTGTTTTGTTCCTACTTCCGCCATTTTTAACACACCTCCACCTTATATTTTTTATCAAACAACTGGCGGTTGCTGATATAATTTTTCTCCCGGCAACTCTTATAAATCCACAGCTATTATACTCACTATCAACCCTCCTTGCAAACTTTTTCATCTTATTTGGGGAGACAAATGAAAATCCGACAGCCGTATCCCAGATTTAATATCCGATTGCTGGCAGCAGGCCGATATGATATACTCTTGTATTAAGGAAATATCTGCAAAACAAATCAAATACTCCGCAGCAAGCATCCGCCAGGCCTATGCTTGCGGGAATAATTCAGAAAGGAACAGACTATGGATAATTTGGAATTAAAGAAAACAGCCAATGAGATCCGTAAAGGTATTGTAACAGCTGTACATGCCGCAAAAGCAGGGCATCCCGGCGGATCGCTCTCCTGCGCGGATATTATGACCTATCTCTATTTCGAAGAAATGAATATCGATCCGAAAGATCCGAAGAAAGAGGACCGCGATCGTTTTGTCCTCTCCAAAGGGCACTGCGCTCCGGCGCTCTACTCAGCCCTTGCGCAGAGAGGCTATTTCCCGGTCGAGGAGCTGACCACCTTAAGAAAGCTCGGCTCCCACTTACAGGGACATCCCTGTATGCAGCATACTCCCGGCGTAGATATGAGCAGCGGGTCTCTCGGACAGGGCGTTTCTGTCGCGACCGGTATGGCGCTTTCCGCCAAGCTGTCGAACGACTCCTTCCGCGTTTATACGATGCTCGGCGACGGAGAGCTGGCAGAAGGACAGGTTTGGGAGGCTGCGATGTTCGCGGGCTTCAAGAAGCTGGATAACCTTGTATACATCATTGATAACAACGGGCTTCAGATCGACGGACCCATCACGGAGGTCTGCGACTCCAACCCCATTGATAAGAAATTCGAAGCCTTTAATTTCCATGTAATAAAGATCAACGCGCACGACTTTGACGAGATCCGTGCCGCGTTCAAGGAGGCCAGAGAGACCAAGGGAATGCCCACCGCGATTATCGCGAAGAGTATCAAGGGGAAGGACGTTTCCTTTATGGAGAACAGCGTTGCCTGGCACGGAGTTGCCCCGAATGACGAAGAATATGCTACCGCTATGGCGGATCTTGAGAAGGTAGGTGAAGCGTTATGTCAGAAGTAAAGAAAATCGCAACTAGAGCCAGCTACGGAAACGCCTTGGTAGAGCTTGGAAAGCAGCATGAGGACCTGATCGTGCTGACCGCGGATCTTGCGGCGGCTACGAAGACCGGTGTCTTTCAGAAGGCTTTTCCCGACAGACATATCAACTGCGGTATCGCGGAGTGCAATATGACCGATATCGCCGCAGGACTCTCCCTGACCGGAAAGGTTCCGTTCTGCAGCTCCTTCGCTATGTTCTCCGCCGGACGTGCCTTCGAGCAGGTCAGAAATTCCATCGGCTATCCCCATCTGAACGTCAAGATCGGCGCAACCCACGCCGGGATCTCGGTCGGAGAGGACGGAGCTTCTCATCAGTGCAATGAGGATATCGCGCTAATGCGGACGATCCCCGGCATGACGATCATCTCCCCCGCGGACGACGTAGAGGCAAGAGCGGCGGTTAAGGCTGCTTATGAATATGTAGGCCCCGTTTATCTGCGCTTCGGCAGAGCCGGTGTTCCGGTATTCAACGATGAAGCGACCTACAAGTTTGAAATGGGCAAGGGTATCGTTCTGAGAGAAGGAAGCGACGTAACGATCATCGCTACCGGTCTTACCGTTCCTGAGTCGATGGAAGCGGCAAAGCTCCTTGAAAATGACGGGATCAGCGCTGAGGTTATCAATATCCATACCATCAAGCCTATCGACGAGGAGCTGATCATCGCTTCCGCAAAGAAGACCGGCAAGGTCGTTACCGCAGAGGAACATTCCGTGATCGGAGGCCTCGGCAGCGCGGTTTGTGACGTTCTGAGCGAAAAGCATCCGACCCTTGTTAAGAAGATCGGTATGCAGGATGTTTTCGGAGAATCCGGCTCCGCGTCCGCTCTGATCCATAAGTATCAGCTTGACGCAGAGGGTATCTATAATCAGGTAAAGGAGTTTGTAAAATGAGCAAAAACGCGGTTACTTATGATTGCAGCAAGGCGGCTCCCTTTATCAGCGAAGACGAGCTGAAATACATGGGAAAGCTGGTGACGGATGCCAGAGAGACTCTGGTCAGCAAAAGCGGCGCCGGCAATGATTTCCTCGGCTGGATTGATCTTCCGGTGGATTATAATAAAGAAGAGTTTGACCGGATCCTTAAGGCTGCGGAGAAGATCAAAAAGGATTCCGACGTTCTGGTCGTGATCGGGATCGGCGGTTCCTATCTCGGAGCCAGGGCGGCGATCGAATTTCTGTCCCACAGCTTTTACAACAAGCTCTCCAAGGAAGAGAGAAAGGCTCCTGAGATCTATTTTGCGGGCAACAGTATCAGCAGTACCTATTTGAAGCATCTTCTGGATGTCATCGGAGACCGGGATTTCTCGATCAATATGATCTCCAAATCTGGTACAACAACCGAGCCCGCCATCGCCTTCCGGGTACTCAAGGAGAAGCTGGAAGCCAAGTATGGCAAGGCTGAAGCGGCAAAAAGAATATACGCAACAACAGATAAGGCTAAGGGATCCTTAAAGAATCTGGCGACTGAGGAGGGCTATGAGAGCTTTGTGGTCCCGGATGATGTCGGCGGACGTTTTTCCGTTCTTACGGCAGTGGGTCTCCTGCCCATCGCGGTCAGCGGCGCGGATATCAGCAAGCTGATGGAGGGCGCAGCTTCCATGCGGGAAACCTGTCTGGATAAGGATTTTTCGGATAACGATGCTATGACCTATGCGGCAGTCCGCAATATCTTTTTAAGAAAAGGGAAGCAGATCGAGATCATGGCAAATTATGAGCCTGCTGTCCACTATATTTCCGAATGGTGGAAGCAGCTCTACGGTGAGAGCGAGGGCAAGGACCAGAAGGGCATCTTCCCGGCTTCCGTAGATCTGACGACGGATCTTCACTCTATGGGACAGTTCATTCAGGACGGCTCCAGAAACCTGTTCGAAACCGTTATCAATATCGAGACCTCCAGGGAGGAGCTTGTGATCGGGACCGAGCCGGTGGATCTGGACGGACTGAATTATCTTGCGGGAAAGAGCGTGGATTTCGTGAACAAGAGCGCGATGAACGGGACGATCTTAGCCCATACCGACGGCGGTGTACCGAATACCGTAGTGAACATCCCCGAGGTAAATGAGTATTATCTGGGACAGTTCTTCTACTTCTTTGAGTTTGCCTGCGGCATCAGCGGATATCTCCTGGGCGTGAATCCGTTTAACCAGCCGGGAGTTGAGAGCTATAAGAAGAATATGTTCGCTCTGCTCGGAAAGCCCGGGTATGAGGAGCAGAGGGAGGCGCTCCTCAAGAGGCTTTAAATAGCGTTTGTTATTAATTGGCCCGTGATGGATCTCGTCGCGGGCCGTTTATATATGCGCAGAGCCGCACAAAGGAAATATGCCCTTACGGGCGTGCGGCTCGCGCGGCGAGCAGGAGGGAAAAAACTCCTCCTGCTCGATTTTAATACAGAGCCGCACAAAGGAAATATGCCCTTACGGGCGTGCGGCTCGCGCGGCGAGCAGGAGGGAAAAAACTCCTCCTGCTCGATTTTAATACAGAGCCGCACAAAGGAAATATGGAGCAGGAGGAAAAAGCCTCCTCCTGCTCGATTTTAGTGAGGATTTAATTATGAATAAAAAAATTGTAGCACTGGAATTAAAGAATATTGGCGCGGATGTGGATTTATCACACTTTGGCGGGCTGGGGGAGTTTGAGCAGTATCCGACCACGCCTCTTGATAAGATCCCGGAGAGAATCAAAGATGCGGAGATCGTCATTGTAAATAAGCTGCCGATGCAGGAGGAAACGTTAAAGGATGCCGGAAATCTCAAGTTATTGTGCGAAACGGCGACCGGCACGGATAATATCGATATCCCCTACTGCAAAAGCAGAGGGATCACCGTCTGCAACGTAAAAGGGTATTCTACCGCAAATGTTGTACAACACACCTTTGCCTCTTTTTTCTATATTTATGAAAAGCTCCGCCACTATGATGACTATGTAAAGTTGGGTAAGTACGCCGAATCCGATATTTTTACCTATTTTGAGAACAAATTCCACGAGCTGGCGGGAAAAACCTGGGGGATCGTCGGTCTGGGCGAGATCGGAAGAGGCGTAGCAAGGGTCGCCTCCGCTTTCGGCTGCAAGGTGATCTACTATTCTACCAGTGGAAGAAATGATACGAAGGATTATGAGCGGGTTGATTTCGATGCTCTGCTCTCCCGTTCCGATGTCATCTCGATCCATGCGCCGTTGAATGATAACACTCGGTATTTATTCTCGCAGACTGCCTTTGAGAAAATGAAGCCCACCGCCTATCTGCTCAATATGGGACGGGGTCCGATCGTAGACGAGAAGGCTCTGGTCAGCGCATTGAATGAGAACCGGATCGCCGGCGCCGCTCTCGATGTTATTGAAAAGGAGCCTATGGCAAAGGACAGCGTTCTGCTCACCTTTAAGGACAGCGACCGCCTGCTTGTTACTCCGCACATCGCCTGGGCTTCTGTCGAAGCCAGACAGCGGCTGATGGATGAAGTATATTCAAATATAGAAGCTTTTCTGAAGGGCGAGAAACGAAATGTCGTAGGAGGCTGATGCTTCGTGCTTTCGGAGAGTTCAAACGCCGGCTTACCTGCTCGTCCTGACATATATAGGAAATGAATATAATTATAGGAAACGACCTTATTCGTTTCCTATAATTGTATTATTCAGGAAAAATATATAACAATATTCAGTTTTTTTACGACTTTATTTCTATTATTCAGATTTTTTGGTATACTCAACATAGGATGTTTATAGGTAACGAATAATTTCATTTCCCATAATACAATCGGAAAACACATAGTTGTTTCCTATTATATAAGGAGAATTCTTATGGAAATAAAAAAGGGCGTCTGGCCTGTTATGATAACTCCGTTCAAGGAGGATATGTCGATTGATTACGATGGCGTTTTAAAGATCATCGAATGGTACGATAAGCTCGGCGTAAACGGTATCTTCGCCGTCTGCCAGTCCAGCGAGATGTTCAATCTGGACGCGAAAGAGCGGTTTGAGCTGGCGAAATTTGTGATCGACAATACACCGAAGCATATTCAGGTCGTTGCTTCCGGTCATGTTGCGGAAAATCCGGAGGACCAGGTCCGGGAGGCGCAGGCGGTAATCGATGCCGGAGTCGGAGCATATGTCTTTATCTCCAATCAATTCGCAAAGGAGGGAGAGAGCGAAGACGCTGCGAAAAAATCCATTGAATATCTGCTGGATCATATCGAGGCGGATAGCTTTGGCGTTTATGAATGCCCTTATCCCTATAAGCGCGTGCTTTCTCCGGAGCTGTTAAAGTGGTGCGCGGATACCGGAAGGTTTACTTTCTTAAAGGATACCTGCTGCGAGCTGTCGATGCTCAAGGAGAAATGCGAAGCGGTAAAGGGGACGAACCTGAAGATCTTTAACGCGAACGGCGCGACTCTGTTAGAAAGCCTGAGACTGGGCTGTGCCGGCTATTCGGGAGTTATGGCCAACTTCCATCCGGATCTCTATGTATGGTTGGTAGACAATTATGAGAAGGAGCCCGAAAGGGCCGAGGAGTTGATGGATTTCATCGGAGCGGCTTCGACGATCGAATGTCAGGTTTATCCGGTCAACGCCAAATACCATATGCAGCTGGAGGGCGTTCCGATCACGACGAAATCCAGAAAGCAGGACGACGCGCTTCTGACCTCCTCCAAGCGTCTGGAGATCGAGCAGTACCGGAGAGTCGTCAATCGGTTCCGGGAGTATTTCTTTAAATAACTGTTGTGATTTTATTTTGATATTTCACCGCAGAAAGACGATTTTCGCGGTAAATATAACGGAGCGGATGAGCGTATCCGTTTCCGAAAGGATCCCTTCGGATCAATGTAACTTATCATATTATTTAAGGAGGAAGACATGAAAAAGAAAATTTTAGCAAGTCTGTTAAGCGTAAGTATGTTAGCGGCTATGCTCGCGGGCTGCGGAGCTGCTCCCGCGGCGACAACGGCTCCGGCAGCCGACAGCGCAGCGACGGAAGAAGCCGCTCCGGCTGAGGCTGCGGCGGATACCTCGGATGCAGCGGCGGCAAACGATGCTCCCGCAGAGCTGATCTTTACCTCGGTATCTGTTACCGGCGACTCCCATACGACAGCGATGGACGCTTTCGCTCAGAAGGTCGAAGAGCTTTCGGGCGGTTCTGTTACCTGTAAGACCTACGCGGACGGAACTCTGTTCTCGGCAGATGCTGAGTTTGACGCTCTTTCAACCGGGCAGGCGGATCTTGCCTATATCTCTTTCCCGACACTGGCTACCCAGTCCGGACTTGAGTGGTGCTCCATGGTCGGCTCAGCTTATTTCTGGAGTTCCTACGACCATATGACCAATACCTTGAACGGCGATATCGGAAAGAACGAGATCTTTCCGAAGATCGAAGAGAACACGAACGCTGTTCCTCTCGGCGCTTTCTATCTTGGGAGCCGTGTTGTCAATACGAGAAACAAAGAGATCAATTCCTATGCCGATATGAGCGGACTGCTTCTCAGAATGCCGAATTCCGAGACCTGGTTAAATCTTGGTGAGGCTCTTGGCGCAAACCCGACTCCCCTTGCTTTCTCAGAGCTTTATACCGCGCTTCAGACCGGTGCCATCGATGGACAGGACAATCCGCTTCCGACCGATGTCAGCGCGAAGTTCTACGAGGTTGCTCCTTATGTAGCGATCACAAACCACGTAGTAGACTCCATCATCCCGATGATCAACAAGGATAAGTGGAATTCTCTTACCGATGCTCAGAAGCAGGCTGTTACCGATGCTATGGAATACGCAAAGCAGGTCAACGACGATGCCCGTATCGAGGAAGAGGATAACGATATCGCCATCCTCGAGGAGAACGGCTGTACGATTACCTATCCCGACATTGAGGATTTCAAGACCAATGCTCAGGCTTACTACGAATCACATCCGGAGCAGACCGCTGAGTGGGATATGGATCTCTATGAGAAGATCCAGGCTGCCGCAAACTAAGGATCATCTTTATACAACAATGCAAAAGATGGAAGGGTCGGAGCGATTCGGCCCTTCCGTTTTATAGAGACTCTGAGAGGAGCAGGCTGCTCTTCTCTTTTACCCAACAAGAAGGAGACGCAAATCTATGTCTGAGGAAACAAAAAGCCTGGGCAGAAAAATCCTTGATATTCTCGATATCGGCGTGACCAGTGTTGCTTTCATCGTGATCTTCGTTACCTTTATGATCTCCATCATTTCCCGTTACGTCTTACGTATCCCGGTAACCTGGACCTACGAGATTTCAATTCTGGGATATATGTGGACCATGTTCTTCGGTGTCGGAAAGGCCATCGAAAATGACCAGCACGTTGTATTCAGCCTGGTCTATGACAAGGTCTCTCCGAAAACAAAAAAGATTTTTCTGATCCTTTACAATGTATTGCTCGTCGTGCTTTTATTGATAGCCTTTATCCCCTGTATCCAGGCGATGCTGAAGAGTACGATGACGACCGGTGTGCTGAAGCTGCCGTATAAGCTGGTCTTCGCACCCTTTTTCTTTATGATCATTGAGACGATCGTTCTTTCCGCTCTGAATATCAAAAAAGCAGTAGCTATGGATCTGAGTGAGCTTGCGACTCCTCAGAATTCCGAAACGACAGGAGGTGAGGCTGAATGAATTGGGCAATCTTATTCCTATTTGCCATGATGGCGCTCTGTTTTGTGATCCGGATGCCGATCTCCTTCTCGATGCTGATCGCCTCGATCTCGTATATCCTTGTAACAAGACCCGGTGATCTCGGAGAGGTATTCTCGGTCATCACAGGAAATATGTTCTCAAATTATACCATGCTTGCGGCCCCTCTGTTCATCTTTATGGCAAATGTGATGAACGAGAGCGAGGTCACGGATAAGATGTTCGCCTTCTGTAACGGACTGCTCGGAAAGCTGAAGGGCGGGACCGCGCAGGTCAACGTTCTGATCTCGCTGATCTTCTCCGGAATGACCGGTTCCGCCATAGCGGATGCCTCCGGTATCGGGACGATGGAGATCGAGCAAATGAAAAAGGAAGGCTATGACGCGGAATTTTCCTGCGCGATCACAGCAGCCTCCGCAACCGTAGGGCCGATCTTTCCGCCTTCGATCCCGATGATCATCTACGCTATGCTTTCGGGCGCTTCCATCGGAAAGCTGTTTATGGGCGGTATGGTACCGGGAGTCCTGCTCTCGATCCTGTTAGCTATCTACGTCGGCTTTATTTCCTATAAAAGAAATTATCCCGCCGGTGTCGTTATGACAAAAAAGGAGTTTGGTATCGCAACGCTGAAGGCACTCCCGGCTCTTCTGACCGTGATCATCCTGTTAGGCGGTATCTATACCGGTGTGTGTACACCGACAGAGGCGGGCGCTCTGGCTTCCGCTTACGCGATCCTGATCTCTACGCTGATCTATCGGACCATGGGCCCGAAAAAGCTCTGGAAGGTCATCAAGCAGTCCGCCGCCAATACCGCTACCCTGGCTCTTCTGACCGGAACGTCCATGCTGTTCTCCTATATCATTTCCCGGGAACAGGTTTCACAGGCCATCGCGCAGGCCGTTTTAGGGATCACGGATAACAAGTATATCTTCCTGCTTGTTGTAAACATCGTTTTCCTGCTCTTAGGCTGTATTATGGATGTCAGTACGATTCAGCTCGTTTTCGTACCTATGATACTTCCGTTAGTCAAGCTGATGGGGATCGATCTGGTCCACTTCGGCGTTATCATCTGCTTTAATATGATGATCGGACTTTCCACCCCGCCGTTTGGAATGCTGTTGTTTATCGTAGCGGGTATCGGAAAGACAAAGATAGCAGGTGTTATTCGGGAGATCATACCGATGGTCGCGATCATGATCGGGCTCCTGCTGCTCTTGACCTATATACCGCAGATCGTTATGTTTATACCAAATCATGTAAGGTAGTGCCGATTTATCCTAAACGAATTAAATATACTCGCAAACGCAATTTCAGTACGTTTGCGTTATCAGAAACGGCAATTAATTGCGTTCGCGAGTATATTTCAGGATAGCGAATCCGTAAACCTCTTAAAGTATTCCCGGCCCTTTTCATCGGTTTTAAAGACTCCGGCATCCTCCAGGACCCCGACAAAGACCCTTCCTACCTCGTTTCGAAGAACCTCCTCGATATTATCTTTATCTAACTTCCCTTCATAGCGGGGGAGAAATTCTTCGACCCAGTCGGCGTGCTTTTCCAGGGACTCGATCGATCGGATATCCTTTCCCTCCAGGATACAGGTTTCCAGCTCAGCAAGCTCTGTCTTCAGCCGGGACGGGAGGATCGCCAGACCCATAACCTCGATCCCTCCGATGTTCTCCTTTTTAATATGATGATACTCGTTTCTGGGATGATAGACCCCGAGTGGTCTTTCTTTGGTCGTTATGTTGTTGCGTAAGGTCAGATCCAGCTCATAATACTCTCCGCGGCGTCTTGCGATCGGTGTGATCGTATTGTGGGGTATGGCCTGATCTCCCTGCGCCACCGGATGATTGTCCTGATCGGTATATGCCAGAATAAAGGCCTCCTCATCCGTATACGCCCGCCAGCTCTTCAGGATATGATCCGCAAGCTCCACCAAACGGCTCGTATCCTTTGAGCGGATACGGATCACAGAAAGCGGCCAGCGCACGATACAGGTCTCTACGTCCTCGTAGCCCTTTATGGTAAAGCTCCTCTCTTCCTTTGCTCTCGCAAGCGGAAATTCATAGTTTCCTCCCTGAAAATGCTCGTGGCTCAGGATCGATCCGCCGACGATGGGAAGATCGGCATTGGAGATGATGATATAGTGAGGGAATTGCCGGAGAAAATCAAAGAGCTTTTCAAAGGCGGATTTATCGATCACCATCGGGATATGTCTGGAATTCAGAAGGATGCAATGCTCGTTATAATATACGTAAGGCGAGTACTGGAAGCCCCAGTCCTGTCCGCAGATCGTAACGGGAATAATCCGGTGATTCTCTCTGGCCGGATGGTTGACCCTGCCGGCATAGCCTTCATTCTCGATACAGAGCTGACACTTGGGGTACCCCGACTGCTTCGCCCGTCCCGCAGCGGCGATGGCCTTGGGGTCCTTCTCCGGCTTGGAGAGATTGATCGTGATATCCATATCTCCGTATTCGGACGCATAGACAAACTTAATATCCTTTTTGATCCGGTAGTCCCTGATATAATCGGAGGCCTTGGAGAGCTCATAGAAATAATCCGTCGCCTCCTTCGGCGAGCTCTGATACTTCTCCCAAAAGGTCCGGATAACCTCCGAAGGCCTCGGAACAAAGCAGTTCATGACCTGTGTATCGAACAAATCCCTGTACACAACAGAATCGTTCTCGATCAGCTTGTGCTCTGCGGCATAGTCGCAGATCTCCTTGAGCAGCTGTTCCAGATCCTCCGCTTTTTTTCGAATCTCTTCCTTATCTTCCGGCTCCTCATATTCGTCCAGCTTTAGTATACCCAACACCAGATTGATGGAATAGATCCGTTCCTCTTCCCCGATCAAGCCTTTCTGTACCGCATATTCAGCAAGAGCAGCTATCGTTTTATAAATCATACCGAAGCCCTCCATATTTTCTGATCTGAAGAACATGGCAGGTTCCTTCCCCAAAGCAGGCTTCCATATTTTTCTTATATTCCGCAACGTCCCCATTTGGCACAAAGGCCTGGATCGTTCCGGCAAAGCCGCCGCCATGGACCCGGTATGCTCCCTTCCCTGCCAGATACTTATCCGACAGGGCTAATCCGATCGAAACGCTCTGGTTCTGAACATCTGTGATCGCAAATACATTCTGAAGATATTTATACGAGCTGTCTCCCGATTCGATGATCAGCTCCTTGAAGCGGTCGAAATCATCATTTTCCAGCGCCTTGACCTGCTCCCCGACCCGCTTATGGTCCGCAAAGAAATGGATAGCCCGAAGCACGGCACGGTCTCCTGTTTTCCTTCTCACCGCGGCAATCTGATCATAGAACCGATCGACGTCTACCTCCCTCAGATAATCGCAGTGGAAGTAATTCGCGACCTTTTTCATCTCCTGCGTCACATAGGCGTACTCATCCGTCAGATCGGTATGGTCTCCTTTCGTATCCACGATACAGAGAGAATGGCCGAACTTTGAAAATTCAACCTCCACCCTTTTTACGACCGGCGACTCCGGCTCCTTGAAATCAATGTTGACCAGACTCCCTACGCTGGAGGCCATCTGATCCATCAGTCCGCAGGGCTTTCCGAAATAGACGTTCTCGGAATACTGAGCCGCCTGAGCGATATACACAGGAGATATCTTCATATCGTTGTACAATCCGGAAAGGATCGTTCCGATCGCTACCTCAAAAGCAGCAGACGAGGAAAGACCGGCTCCGACGATCACATCGCTGGTCATATAGGCCTGAAAGCCACCGACCTGATAACCGTCCTGCTTCAGTTTATCCGCGACTCCTCTGATCAGAGCTTCCGAAGTCCCCTTTTCTTTTTCCACCACCCCGGTCTCTCTGACAGCGATCGGTTTGATGTCATAGGTCCCGGACATGACCTTGATCGTATCATCCTCTGTTTTGGCGACTATCGCGATAACATCCAGATTGACAGCCGCCGCCAGGACCTGTCCATGCTGGTGATCCGTATGGTTTCCTCCGATCTCCGTTCTTCCGGGGGCTGAATAGATCTCGATGTCCTTTTCTCCATACAGCTCCTTAAAGCGGTCGATCGCCTCAATATACCGTTTTTTCTGATAATCAAGCAAAGCGTCGTCTATATAGATATCCTTCAGGCGCTCATTCTGTTCTCCGTTTTCAAACGATCTCCTGACCTCCTGTAAATTCATCTGGATCCTCCTTATTTTTTAATCTGTCACCCGGACAGTCCGGTTTCCGCTTGAATATAGTGTAGCAAAATACTGGCATAAAAGCCAGATTTTTGGTACAATGTTTTGTAATAATTAGCAGTATAAGGTAACCGGTCAGTTTTATCAGGAAACGATTTTATTTGATTCGTTTACGATAAAATTACATTCATCACAGGCGGGGGCTTTTATGATTTCAAATCAGATCATTCAGAACTGTATCAACGATATCAAAGGTATTTCAAAGCTGGATTTCCTTGTGACCGACTCTTTGGGCAACACCATCGCTCAGACAGCGGAGGATGATACGATCGAAAAATCAATCCTGTTGAGCTTTATGCAATCCGCGGCTGAAGTCCGGGAAATGAAGGGACGATTGTTGTTCAAGGTAAACGACGAGGGACAGATCAGCCATGTCCTCTCTGTAAAGGGCGAAGGCGAGGCTTTCTTAGTTGGGAAGCTGACCGTCAGCCAGCTTGAAAATCTGATTGTTGCGTATAAGGACAGGATCGATAAAAACAGCTTTTACCAGAATCTGCTGTTGGACAACCTGCTGTTGGTGGATATATACAATCGCGCTCAGAAGCTGCATATCGAAGCGGTTCAGCCCCGCTGCGTCTTTGTAATCGAGATCCGTTCCGATAACGGACCGAATACGCTGGAAATGGTGAAGGAGCTGTTCAATCCTCAGAGCGGAGACTTTGTAACAAGCGTCGACGAGAATCATATCATCGTGATCAAGTCTCTGGAGGACGGCGGTCTGGCGGAGGAATTGGATGAAACAGCGAAAATGCTGATCGATATGCTTGCCTCCGAAGCTATGGAGAACGCCCGGGTCGCCTACGGAACCGTTGTCAATGAGATCAAGGGCATCTCCAAATCCTACAAGGAAGCGACCATGGCGCTCGATGTCGGAAGGATCTTCTACGCCGAAAAGAATATCGTCGCCTATTCGACATTGGGGATCGGGCGGCTGATCTACCAGCTTCCGGTAAATCTTTGCCAGATGTTTATTACGGAAATCTTCGGTGAAGGAACCCTGGATGAGCTGGATGACGAGATCCTGACAACAGTGAACAAGTTCTTTGAAAACAGCCTGAACGTATCGGAAACCTCCCGGCAGCTGTATATCCACCGCAATACTCTGGTATACCGGATCGAAAAGCTCCAGAAAGCCACCGGTCTGGACGTGCGGGTATTCGAAGACGCGCTGACTCTGAAGCTGGCTTTAATGGTAGAGAGCTATATCCGGTATATGAATGAGGAAAACGGACCTATTTTATAACGAATGTTATTCTACTCCTCGAAGTTCCGCCTTAATATTGTATTTTCTGAGCTGCCTGACAAATTCAAGCAGCTCTTCTTTTTTATAGGCGGTCAACGTCTTATCCGGTACAAACTCCGAGGCTCTAAATCCCTGAAGATAATAGCTCTGGCACCCGGACAGCATTTCTCCGATCTCTTCAAAGACCTCCGCTGTATGGAATTCTCTTATAACTGTCGTCCGAAACTCATACCCAACATAATCCTCCTGTAAAAAGTGGATGCTCTTGAGGATCGGGTCAGTATCCAACCCCGGTACCCCGGAAACCTCCGAATATCGTCCAATAGATGTCTTGATATCCATAGCAACATAATCGATCAGTCCATACCCCACAAGCTGTTCCAGGATTTCAGGCCTGCTGCCGTTGGTATCCAGTTTAATTAATAACTTATGTTTTTTTATTTCCCTAAGGAAATCGATCAGCTCCGGCTGCAGCGAGGGCTCTCCCCCGGTAATACAGACCCCATCCAGGATCCCTTTCCGTTTCTCCAAAAAAGCCAGAATCTCCTCCGGCTCATATTCCTCAAGTCCCGGTCCTCCCTCAACCAGATTCATATTATGACAGAAGGGACAGCGAAAGTTGCAGCCGGAAAAAAATATTGTGGCCGCAACCTTACCCGGATAATCTAGTAACGTTGTTTTTTGAAGTCCGCAGATTTTCATAATGATTTCCCTGTGATAAAATTGGACGAGAACGGACTCGCAAACGTAATTCCAGTACGTTTATTTTATCAAACATGGCAATTTTATTGCGTTCGCGAGTATAAGTAAAGGAAAATATAAAAAGATGACCTCAGATGAGAAATATATGAAGGAAGCAATCCGGCAGGCTAAGAAAGCCCTTGCTCTGAACGAAGTACCGATCGGCTGCGTCATCGTTTCCGGAGACAAAATCATCGCCCGCGGCTATAACCGTCGGAAAACCGATAAAAACACCCTTGCCCACGCTGAGCTGAATGCCATTAAAAAGGCCAGTAAAAAGCTGGGAGACTGGCGGCTTGAGGGCTGTACGATCTATGTAACCTTAGAGCCCTGCCAGATGTGCTCCGGAGCGATCGTCCAGGCCCGGCTCGACCGGCTTGTAATAGGATGCATGAGTCCGAAATCCGGCTGCGCGGGCTCGATCATAAATCTTCTTCAGATGGACGCGTTTAATCATAAGGTAGAGATAACGAAAGGCATTCTTGAGACCGAATGCAGTGAAATGCTGTCCGGATTTTTCACGAAGCTGCGGGCAAACAGCTCTGTAATCGAATAGGGGACTGTCATCCAGACAGCCCCCTATTCCCATTTATCTGATCATTATTTCGTAAACCCTTCTCCGTTCCACGCTCCGAGCCAGACTTTTTCCGTCTCCGCTGTATTGATCTTAAACTTCACAAGGCAGACTCCGCTGTATTTTCCCTCTCCGATCAGTACCGCAGTAGCATTCCCCCGATTGGTATTATTGATATAGAAAGCGACCTTATAATCCTCACCTTCCTTCAGGGAAGAAACCTTTGGCGTAAGCGCTCTTCCTGTATATGTCTGCGCATCGATCTTTGGCTTAGCGGCGGAAAGAAGGACAGGCTTCCCTTCAAGGATGAGATAATCCTTATACGTTTCGCTCCCCTCATAGGCCCCTTTTCCGGTGACATAAACGCGGACCGTATCTCCCGCCTGTACCGTCGTCGTATCATTGATCTTCGAAAGATCCTTTCCCGCGTTCAGATCAAAAAACCTTAGATCATAGTCCTTTCCGGCCTTCATTACCTTTCCGGCAAGATCGTAAACCTTTACAACACTCTTTAAGGCGCTTCCCTTTTTCTTGGAATTATACTGCACATCCGGCGCATGGATCGCTGCCTTTGCAATATTCCCCTTGACTACTGTAAAAGGAGCATCTACCGACTTTGTGAAATTTCCCGCTCCCTTAATGGTCAGTGTTGCTGTTTTGACCTCTTTATTATTCTTATACGAAAAATGTGCCGTATGATTCTCCATCCACATATAATTGTACTTCATAACCAAACAGGTCTTCATCCTCAACAGCATCCCATTCAGCAGTGTTTCCATTCCATCTGAGATTAGAAGGAATGCTCAATTTCTGGGGTGTTCTTTCATACTCCCATTTTTCAGAGTAGATTCCGGCCGCAAAATCCCAATCAGAAAACTTCTGATAATCATAGAGTCTGAACCACGCCTGATAAGTACCGCTCTCGTTGATAAGCCCAGGATTACCTTCCCCAATTGCTTCAAGCTTACCAAATCCGCTTTTCATTCCGAAATTTCCCTGTTTGATAATTTGATCATTATAAAACAAGGCAAACTGGTAATCTACAGACTCGCCGGCACCTTCAACGTATGCAACAGCAGTTCCATCTCTTTTATCCCATTCGACTCCTTTAATTCTCACACTGGAAGAGCCAAAGGATTCTTCAATTTCAGTATGATCTTCTTCTACCTCTGAAAAATAATGTGAAACGTATGCATCCCCCTTTTCTTCCGGGTTCTGCTCTAAAGAAATGGTGTCATCTGAATCTGCTTCATCCGTTTCCGTTACATAGACCTCTTCCAGAGCATCCAGCTCGTTTGCTGAAGCGATAGCGATATAGGGTGAAAAACTGCTAAGAACAAGAGAAAGCGCTAAAATACTGGCTTTAAGCCCCCCCCCTGAAAAATTTACGTTTCATTTTCTTCTTCTTTCGTAAAAAAAAGTCCCGGATCCTGAGGCAGCTCCTTTGAGAAACTGCGTTAAATCCCAAACCACGCCCGTTATACTCGCGAACGCAATTATCGTAAACGAATTAAATAAATTCGTTTACGATAATAATCGATGCGCACGATTGCGGTAAGGAAGGCGCTTTCAGCGCTCCGCAATCGGCGCAATAGGAAACGAATAAATTCGTTTCCTATAATTGCCGTTTTTGATAAAGTAAATGTACTGAAATTGCGTTTGCGAGTCTGGTTGATCGGCAACGAAAAGTGTTAACCAGTATAAACTACAGACAAAATAATAGCATATATACGATTCTTATACAAGAGTTGTCACTTTTTCAATTTTCATACGAAAACAGACAACAGAACAACTCCTATTGCGTCCTCCCCTCTTAATATGATAAAATACCTCTATCACGCAGCTGGGGAAGTAGCGGCTCCCTGTACCTGAAATCCGCTATAGCAGGGGTGATATCCTGCCGAGGCTGTTATCCTTCATAGTCCGCCCTGTGAAAGTGGCGTTGAGATTTGGGTCTCACGCAATAGGACTCCGTGAACCGTGTCAGGTCAGGAATGAAGCAGCACTAAGCGGATGCTCCTATGTGCCGTGAGGGTGCCTGGGTTGAGTTAACTGCACAGGTAACGTATGCGGGGTCGCGGTCGACGCAGGATGCGTGAGTATTGGAATTATCATTTCACATATTTTTCCTACCCAATCCTCCCCATTTTAAACTCGTGCAGCATCTCATTCCCCACACTCAAGCGGAAACCTGCTTCCGGGATCTCTTCCCGTAAGTACCATCCCGCCTCAGACAACTCGCTCTCCTGAAGCGTGATCGTATCATCCCCGTCAAGCTCCGCGATAAACCCGATCATCTGCGCGTAGGTCAGCCCCCAGGGCTGATTTTTATAATAGCGGAGGTTCTTTACCTTAAGACCGACCTCCTCCATGACCTCCCTGTGGACCGCCTGCTCAAAGGATTCTCCAATCTCAACAAACCCCGCGACCAGAGCGAGCTTTTTATAGGGCCCTGTCTTATTTCGCACAAGGAGCAGCCGGTCTGTATCTGCCCAGTTGCTCTGAGCAGATACAGCGGCAGGGGCAGCTTGCGCATTGGAAATGCCCCTGCCGTCTGACTCTGTTACTTTGTTGGTACGCCACCCGCAAGTCTGCGGGCGGCTACCTGAACCATTTTCTCCCTTCTTAATAATCGCTACGATGATCGCCGGCGAGATCTTCGGATACTCCGTATTTCCGCAGCTTGTGCAGACCATCGCACGCTCCGTCTTCGAAGGCTCGCAGAGCGCCCCGCAGCAGCCGCAGTACGTTCTCGAATGCTTCCACCAGGCAAAATGCCCTCCGGTCGCCGCCGCAAAGATCATCGAAACCATAGGGGAACGCTTTCCGTGGAAATCCTCCCTTGGGATCGCTTCCGTCGTCGGCAGCAGCTCACGAAAGCGATTGATATTCATCACAAAGAAGCGCTTTTCGCTCGCGGCGCCCAGATCTCTGTCTAAAAGCTGTTCCTCCAACTCTTCCTTGCTGTTCATCGCCTGTACCCCGGTCAGGTCGGGCTCCGCAAGGAAATACGGCTGATCGGAGATTGAAAATAAATAATAGGCGTTATCTATTATTTCCTCCCATTTCATCTTGCTCCCGATCAGTTCCTTTAATACTTCAAAGCTCGGAAGCCGTACCAAGCCGTTCTCAACAAAGGCCAGTACCTGATTCCCTCTGTATGCCAGGGCGAAATCCTTACTCTCCGCTTTTCGGTTCCCGTCATAAGCCGGATCATAGAAATCCGGTTCAATCTCATGAATCATACTTCAAATTTCTCCTTAAAGAAAAGCCGGCAATCTGCCGACTCTTCTTTCATATCATAACCCATAAGTACAAACAGCCAGCTTACACCCAGCCATTGACTTATGAGAAACAGGAAAGATGCTCTCTTTCCCTTTACATATTCAAATAAAATCAGTTCGTGATCGTTTCCTCGCTGTCCTTATCGAATACATGGATCTTCTCGGTATCGAACGCAAACTGGATATTATCGCCCGGTCTGGCCGTTGTACGGGGATCGACTCTCGCCGTGATCGCAAACTCTTCCAGATCAAAGTATAAGAATACTTCCGCGCCAAGCAGCTCGTAAACCCTTACCGTCGACTCAAATACGCCGTCCGGATACTTATCCTTCGCGATATTGATCGCCATCTCGGAATCATATACATCCTCAGGACGGATACCGAAAGTTACGGTCTTTCCGTTATAACCGCCGTCGATCAGCTTCTTGCTCTTTGCGGGAGGAAGCTCGATGGACTTTCCGGCTACCTTTAAGAACGCTGTCTCACCCTTGACCTCAACTACCGCGTCAAGGAAGTTCATCTGAGGAGATCCCATAAAGCCCGCTACAAAGAGGTTGCCCGGCTTCTCATAGAGATTCTGAGGGGTATCGACCTGCTGAACGATACCGTCCTTCATAACAACGATCCTGGTTCCAAGGGTCATAGCCTCGGTCTGATCATGCGTAACGTAGATGATCGTCGTTCCGAGTCTCTGATGGAGCTTCGCGATCTCGATACGCATCTGTACACGGAGCTTCGCGTCCAGGTTGGAAAGAGGCTCATCCATCAGGAATACCTTCGGGTTACGAACGATCGCGCGTCCCATAGCGACACGCTGTCTCTGGCCGCCCGAAAGAGCCTTCGGCTTACGATCAAGGAGCTTGGTCAGATCGAGGATCTTCGCAGCCTCTCTTACCATCTTATCGATCTCATCCTTCGGAACCTTACGGAGCTTCAGTCCGAAAGCCATGTTATCATATACCGTCATATGCGGATACAGAGCGTAGTTCTGGAATACCATCGCGATATCCCTGTCCTTGGGCTCTACATCATTTACTACTCTGTCACCGATCTTCAGCTCACCGGAAGAGATCTCCTCCAGACCCGCGATCATACGAAGGGTCGTAGATTTTCCGCAGCCCGAAGGGCCAACGAAGATAATGAACTCCTGATCCGCGATCTCAAGGTTAAAGTTTTTAACCGCCTCAAACCCGTTCGGATAAACCTTGCAGATGTTCTTCAAAGACAAGCTTGACATATTTTCACTTCCTCCCAAAAATTATTATCGCACAGACCGTTCTTACGCCTGACAGCCTGTGTTTTCGTATCCGGCTCACTCCGGATGTTTTCTCCACTGAAAAAGAGTATAACAAAAGATTGTCTTTTTTGAAATGCAACTACTTCACAAATATTTCTGTGATTAATGTGCATTTTGCCTAATCTATTACAGAAGGTGCGTATAAAGAACAGGATCCGGAGTTTATTTCCGAATCCTGTACCTACACTCTGACATATGAGTTTCCAGCAATTACACCGTTTCCCCGGGCTCCGTCGTCTCTGATCCCTCGGAAGCTGCTCCGACCTCCGCCTCAGGCTCAACCGGATCCGGCTCGTCCTCTGCCTCAAGCCTGACCGTATCCGACTCACCCTCTTTCTCCGGTCTGACGTAAAAGCTCCCGGGCGTCGTCCTCTGGCTGCCGCCTTCCCGTTCCCGTTTCCAATCCTCCCATAACAGCGTCCCGCTGCGAATGATCAAAAAGCCGCCGGCCACCAGAAACAGGATCATAAACGCGATGATCACGATCCTTTCACCGCCCTCGCGGGATCTGACTCCTTCGATCAGCGAATAATCCGTATAAAGCAGGTAGCATCCCACCAGAAACCGGATCGTCAGGACCGACTTTTGCGGGACTCTGCTGCCGCCGTTTTCGTTTTCATTTCGTTTATTTTTATCTTCCGCCATAGATCATAACACCCTTCCGGAAATATTTAACTGCCCGGATAACCCGGGCAGTTATAATAAAAATAGAAACCAAATATATTTGTTTCGTTTACGATATCATTTCGTATTGCTCTTCTTGGAAGCAAGGATATCAAATACAACCGCCGCTAAAAGAACAATACCCTTTACAACCTTCTGCCAGTTGGCATCGACACCCATCAGAGACATTCCGAGGTTGATAACACCGATCAACGTCGCGCCGACCACCATTCCGAAAACGTTTCCAGCTCCGCCGTACGCGGAAACACCGCCGACAACGCAGGCTGCGATAGCATCCATCTCGTAGTTGGTACCGGCCGTAGAGTTAGCCGCCTGGAATCTCGCCGTAACGATATAGGTCGTGATAACCGTCAGAAACGCCATATTCAGGTAAGCAAGGAACATGATCCTCTTTGTATCGACACCCGAAAGCCTTGTAGCCTCTGCGTTTCCACCGATCGTATAGAAATATCTTCCGAGGGTCGTCTTTGAGGTAATGAAATTATAGATCAGTACGATCACAACGACCCAGATCAGCGCCGTAGGGATCCCGCCTGCCATAGCCAGCTTGTAGGAGAAAAGCAGGATAGCCGCGACTGCCAGGACACACTTGATCAGAAGCGATGTCATAGACTCGGCTTCATAGCCCTTCTTTACCTTGATCGCTCTGCTTCGGAAGGAAAGGACTACAACGACCACGCTTGCGATCACGCCTGCTGCCATACAGACCATATTCATCTGGTTGATCGGCGTAGAGAGCACCTTTCCGGAAAAGATCGCAAGGAAGCCCTTCTGTACCGCAAGAGAGATACTTCCGGTCGTACTGTTGGAGCTTAGGAGCGCCGTGCCCCAGCCTCGGAAGGCAAGGTAGCCTGCTAACGTCGCGATCCAGGGAGGGATATTGACATACGCGATCAGAAATCCTAACGCGCAGCCGTAGATCAGACCTACGATCAGCATCAGGATGATGGACACCCCGACATTTATTCCCTTGACTGACATAAGGATCCCGCCCAGGGCTCCGAGGAAGCATACAAAGGAACCGCAGGACAGATCGATATTACCTCCTGTCAGCATACACATTAACATACCGGTCGCAAGAACGAATACATACGCGTTCTGCGTGATCAGGGCGTTAAAGTTCATCGCCTGGAACATCTGTCCGCCTGTCGTAACGGTAAAGAAGATATATACCAGGACAAGGACTATCAGCATTGCATTTTTCTTTAATACATCTGTATATTTCTTATTTGCCATGACTCCTCCTCCTTAATTTTTCTTCTTATTTGACAGAACGTCAAAGATGATCGCTCCGAGAACAACCAGGCCCTTGATGACCTTCTGGTAATTGGCGTCCGTACCCATAATGGACATTCCCATATTGATAACACCCATCAGCAGAGCGCCGATAACGATACCGAAGATATTTCCTTCACCGCCGTACGCGGAAGCGCCGCCGATAAAGCAGGCCGCGATCGCGTCCATTTCGTAGCCCTGCCCGAAGGTGGGCTGCGCCTGCGTCGCTCTGGCGATCGTAAGGATCCCGCCAAGTCCTGCCATCAGACCCATATTTACATAGGCGAAGAAATATACCTTTCTGGAATCGATTCCGGAAAGCGTCGTCGCCTTCTCGTTTCCGCCGACCGCGTAGAGATAACGGCCCATCGTCGTATTTGTTGTGATATAGGCATAGGTCAGAAGCACGATCCCGATCCAGATCAGAGAGGTCGGGATGCCCTTATACTGCGCCAGCTTAAAGAAAAACCAGACGACCGCCGCGCAGATGATCACGGTTTTGACCAGAGCGGAATAAAGGGGCTCAACCTCATAGCCTCTGGACTTCGCGCTGATACGCGCCCGAAAGACCGAGATGACATAGATCGCTGCCAGTACGATCCCTGCCAGTACGCAGGTGATATTCAGATCACCGCCGCCGAAAAGATCCGGGATATAGCAGTCCGCGCCGCCGCCGAACACATTCAGGAAACCGGTATTTCTGATACCTACCGTAAAGCCCTGGAGAACAACATTCGACAGCCCACGGAAGGCGTACATTCCGGCCAGGGTCGCAATGAAGGGAGGAACCTTGATATAGGCGATCCAGTAACCCTGCCAGGCACCGACTAAGATCCCGCCGATCAGCATTACGATAACAGCAAACAGAGCCGGGAGGCTCTTATCCATCATAACCGCCCCGATACCGCCGATAAAGCAGACGACCGAGCCGACGGACAGGTCGATATTACCGCCGGTCAGGATACAGAGCAGCATTCCTGCCGCCAGAACGAAAACGTAGGCGTTCTGGGAAATCAGGTTATTGATATTCTGCGCTAACAGCATTTTCCCACCCGTCGCGACATGGAAAGCCAGAAGGACTGCAATCAACACCAATACCATGAAATATTTTTTCAAAACTGCTTTAATATTGATACTCATCTCAATCACCCCTTCCCGACTGTATGATACTCGTCATAATGCTCTCCTGTGTCGCTTCGGAAGCATTCAGCTCTCCGACGAACCTGCCCCCGTTCATGATATAGATCCTGTCGCTCATGCCAAGGACCTCGGGAAGCTCGGAGGAGATCATAACGACGGATTTTCCGGCCTTTACCAGATCGTTGATGATACAGTAGATCTCGTATTTCGCGCCTACATCAATACCTCTGGTGGGCTCATCAAGGATCAGTATATCCGGATCCGCAAACATCCATTTCGCAAGGAGTACCTTCTGCTGATTCCCGCCGGACAGGTTTCCGACGTTCTGCTCCACGGTAGGAGTCTTAGTCTTCAGCTTTTCCTTATATTCAACCGCAACGGCATATTCCTTATCGACATCAATCACGCCTTTTTCGCTGACGCTCTTCATATTCGCAAGAGAGGTATTTACACGGATCGGATTACTGAGAACAAGGCCGTTCCCCTTCCGATCCTCGGTAACGTACGCCAGCTTTGCCTCGATCGCCTCTCTGGGGGTCTTTAACTGGACCTCTTTTCCGTGGATCGTCATCGTACCCGTTATACCGGAGCCATAGGATTTTCCGAAGATACTCATGGCAAGCTCGGTCCGGCCCGCGCCCATCAGACCGTAGATCCCGACGACCTCACCGGCTTTGACCGACAGGCTTACGTTATCCACAACCTTCTTTTCCGTGTATACAGGATGATAGACTGTCCAGTTCTTCACCTCCATATTCACGTCGCCGATCTCTATATTCTCTCTCTTCGGGAACCGGTTGGTAAGCTCTCGTCCGACCATTCCGCGGATGATCCGATCTTCGTCGATCTCCGTCGTATGACAATCCAGAGTCTCGACCGTAGAGCCGTCCCGGACGACCGTGATCTTATCCGCTACATATACGACCTCATTCAGCTTGTGGCTGATGATGATCATCGTCATTCCCTGCTTCTTGAACTCCAACATCAGATCAAGCAGCGCTCTGGAATCCGTTTCATTCAGAGAAGACGTAGGCTCGTCCAGAATCAGGAGCTTCGCGTGCTTTGCAAGAGCCTTGGCGATCTCTACCAACTGCTGTTTTCCTGTTCCGATATCCTTTATCAGTACACGCGACGATTCGGACAGCCCTACCATCTTCAGATATTTATCCGCTTCGCCGTATGTTTCATTCCAATTTATGGCGTTTTTCTTTCCCCGTTCATTGCCGAGGAACATATTTTCACCGATCGACATCTGCGGTACCAGCGCCAGCTCCTGATGGATGATAACGATTCCCTTGCTCTCGGAATCCTTGATCTTCTGGAACTTGCACAGTTCACCGTTATACACAATGTCGCCTTCATAGGTTCCATAAGGATAAATACCGCTAAGCACGTTCATAAGCGTGGACTTTCCGGCTCCGTTTTCTCCGACAAGCGCGTGGATCTCACCCTCCTCTACCTGAAGGTTTACGTTGTCAAGAGCCTTAACGCCCGGGAAAGTCTTAGTGATATTTTTCATTTCCAGAATGACTTTACCCAAAAATATCCCTCCATTCATTGTAACAGGCGGGCTTTATGCAAACCCGCCTGTTGTAATTACCTATTACCCTTTATGGGTCTCATTATCCTTACTGTAACTGATCCTCTGTATAGTAACCGGAATCGATCAGGAGCTCCTTGTAGTTGTTTACATCTGCGAATACAGGCTCGCAAAGGTAAGAAGGAACAGTGATAACGTTGTTGTTGTAGGTCTCGGTATCGTTTACGTCAACCGTCTCGCCGTTAAGGATCTGGCCGATCATCTTAACAACCTGGCTTGCCAGTGTACGGGTATCCTTGAATACGGACATCGACTGCTTGCCGGCGATCATGTTCTTCGTGTTCTCGATATCGCAGTCCTGACCGGTGATGATCGGGTACTCGCCGTTGTAGTTAGCAGCAAGAGCGTTCTCAACACCAAGCGCGGTAGAGTCGTTGGAGCAAAGCCATACGTCTACGTTCGTTCCGTCTGCATAGTAAGAAGAGAGAATGTTCTCTGCTCTGGACTGAGCGGTCTCAGTTGCCCAGGTCGGGGTCGCGCACTGCTCAAAGGTGTTCTGTCCGGAAACTACTACGAGCTTGCCTTCGTCAATGTAGGGCTTTAATACATCATAAGCGCCATTGAAGAAGTAACCAGCGTTGTTGTCACCCGGGTCGCCAGCGGTGATCTCAAGATTGAAAGGTCCGTCAGCATTGTCGAGATCCAGAGTATCCTTTATATATGTACCCTGAACGGTACCAACCATATAGTTATCGAAGGTTGCATAGTAGGAAACCGCATCGGAGTCCATCAGAAGACGGTCATAAGCGATAACAGGGATCCCTGCGTCCTTTGCCATATCAAGAGCCTCACCAAGTGAAGAACCCTCGATCGCTGCGATAGCTAATACGTTGCAGCCGCTGCTGATCATGTTTTCGATCTGAGAAAGCTGAGTCTGAACATCGTTGGAAGCATACTGAAGATCTACTTCATAGCCTGCTGCCTCAAGCTGGGTCTTCATGTTGTCGCCGTCCTGGTTCCATCTCTGAAGATCCTTCGTAGGCATCGAAACACCAACTTTTCCGCCTGCGCCGCCTGCTGCCTCAGCCGCAGGAGCTGCCTCATCAGAGCTTGCCTCTGCTGCCGGAGCCGCGTCGGAAGCTGCCGGAGCCGATGCAGGAGCTGCTGCACAGCCTGCAAGAAGGCTAGCTGCTAAAGTCATTGACAATAAAGCACTCAGAATTCTTCTTTTCATTTTTTTCCTTTCCTCCCATTAGATTTCTGCGCCGTCCGCGCAATTATTTGATAAACATAATCTAACACTTTTTATTTCAAGGGAAAATAGGAAATAATTGCTTCTTATTGTGTCTGATCTGTAAACATCCTATAGTACAAAATTGCAAATTTATAAACGAAAAGCAAAATTTTGCTAAACTTATCTCTCCTTTAAATAAACATCCTCCCTCAGATGAAACCCGCTTCCTATTATAATAGAATCTATATTGTCCTTATTCACCATCATCGGATCGATGCTGACATAGGGTACGTCATAAGTCCCGTCATTCATTACAAGCTCCGGGTTGAAGCTGTTTCTGGCAAGCCTGACCGCGCAGCCCGCCGCTTCTCTGGCCAGCCGCTCGATAGGCTTGTAAACCGTCATGGTCTGAGTTCCCTCGACAATTCTCTGGCAGGCATCCAGATCGGCGTCCTGTCCGACGATGGGGATGCTCCCTGCCCGGCGCTTTTCGGCGTAATATCTTACCGCCTGCCCTGCCAGGGAATCGTTTCCGCACATCACAGCCTTTGCCCTGTCCGCCTCCCCCGGATGGTCCGACAGATAGTTGAACGCCTCCTCGCCCTTCCACTCCGAGGCATAATAGGTATCGATCACCTGGATATTCGAGCCCGCAAGCTCCTCATCAAAGCCCTTGTTTACAAGCGAAACATTATTATCCTTCGCCGGCCCGTTGATCTTTATGATCTCGCCCTTTCCGTCCAGACGTTCGATGATCGCGTCCGCCATAAACCGGCCGACCGCCTCGTTGTCAAAGGAAATGTAGAGATCCACATTCGCGTTGTTCACCAGCCTGTCGTAAGCGATCACCCTGATCCCGGCATCCTTGGCCTTTTTCACCTCATTCGAAAGCGCTCCGCTGTCCACGGCGATGATGACGATCACGTCCATTTTCTTTTCGATCAGATACAGGATCTGCTCCTTCTGCTTCTCGACATCCCCGTTGGCGTTCTGGACATTGACCTCCGCCCCCATATCCTTGGCGGTGGAAACAAAGATATCCCGATCCCTCTCCCACCTCTCGATGATAAAGCTGTCAAAGGCGATCCCGATCTTTATCGGCCCGCTTTCCTCATTCGTTTCGATCTTTTCAGGCTCCGAAGCCCCCTCCTCAGAACAGGCAGTAAGCAGGAGCCCCGCTAACAACAATATTATAAGGAAGCTTTTCAATTTGTTTTTATTTAAGGTATTCATTTATTCCCTGTTAGACTTTAAAATTTTGTTAGATTTCGTTAGACTTTGTTATACTCAATAACGAAATTACTTTCCATTTCGTTATTGAGTGCGCCGAATTCGGGCCGCTTAAGGCGGCATATTTCCTATCCGAATTCGTGCGCATCATATTATACGATTAACGAAAAGCGGCAGAGCTTTTCGTTAAT
>JAFSXN010000187.1 GCA_017444015.1 Lachnospiraceae bacterium
CAAAAGCTCCTTTTCTTCTTCGGTCCTGACATTTTTAATAACTACTGACGTGACCTTGTCCTCTCCCCTGATCTCAGTTACAACGCTGTTCCAGACCGGCTCGATGTTTTCCGTATTAAGAAGCGCCGTCTGCAGGGTCTTCGCCGCCCTCAGTTCATCTCTGCGGTGTACCAGATAAACCTTTTTACAGCCTCTCGCTAAAAAGATCGCATCCTCTACCGCAACGTCGCCTCCGCCTATAACGACCGTTATTTTTTCCTTGAAGAATGCCCCGTCACAGGTTGCGCAGTAGGATACTCCCATTCCCGACAGCTTTTCTTCTCCCGGCGCACCGAGTCTTCTGGGAGAGTTTCCGGTCGCGAGGATCACGGACTTAGCCTGATACTCCCCGCCCTCGGTCCGGATCGTCTTGACCTCCTTTGAAAGCTCCGTGGAAAGTACCTCTTCCGATATCCTCTCAACCTCGAATTTATCGACATGCTCCGAAAACTTCTGTCCGAGATCAAAGCCGTTGATCCCGGCAAGACCGGGATAATTATCTACCTCATAGGTATTTAGGACCTGCCCCCCGCCCATATAGTTTTTTTCTATAAGAAGCGTCGAAAGCTCTGCCCGTTTTGCGTAAATTGCCGCAGTCATCCCGGCGGGACCTGCTCCGATAATGATAACATCATAAACCTTGCTCATAAGCTACCTCCTGAAAGCTGATTGCCAAAACAATGTATTTATATTACCATGTTTTTGTCAGTTATTCCATGTAAGTTTCCTGACTGTTGTTTATGCGGCTCAGGTAAACCTCTGCCGGTAAACCGGGCTTACAGACGTAAAAATGCCGGATCGTGACCCGGACTCTTTTGAGTCGGCGGAACCGGACGGACTCAGCTGCAGAAGTATATATCTGAAAGGAATGAAAGAATGAAAAGTAAAACGGTTCTGATAACCGGTGCATCCCGCGGGATCGGCGCCGCCATAGCCGAAGCCTTTGCCTCCCGCGGCTGCGACCTGACCATGACCTGCATCAAATCGGAAGAAACGATCGCGGAGCTTGCGGCATATCTGTCGATCCGCTACGCTGTCTCCATACAGACATTTATCGGGGATCTCTCTTCCTATGATAAAGTCAGGGAACTCTTTGCGGGTCTGGATGATCTCGATGTGCTGGTGAATAACGCAGGAATCTCCTACAGCGGACTGCTGCAGGACATGGATCCGAAGGACTGGGAGGATATCATGGGAACCAATTTAAACTCTGCCTTTTACTGCAGCAAGCTGGCAATTCCGCTGATGCTCAGAAAAAAATCCGGGAAGATCCTCAATATTTCTTCTGTCTGGGGAGAAAAGGGAGCCTCCATGGAGGTTGCCTATTCTGCCTCCAAGGGCGGTCTGAACGCTTTTACCAAGGCCCTGGCAAAAGAACTGGCGCCCAGTAATATCCAGGTCAATGCAATTGCCTGCGGACTGATCGATACCGATATGAATCTTATGTATTCCAAAGAGGATATCAATAATATCATTGAAGACATCCCCGCCAGCCGCATCGGCCGGCCCGAGGATGTGGCAGAGCTTGCCTGTTCGATCTGCGATGGTCATGATTATCTGACCGGTCAGATCATAACCCTCGACGGAGGATGGATCTGACAGCAATATTTCATATGGGCGACAGAAAAAACCCCGTCTCCTTTGGCGGTGCGTCATAGGGATTTTTGAAAAACATTGGTTTTACAGGCATTTGACAGACAGCCCTGTCAGGTCAAGCGTAAGTTTCGTGATTCCAAGGGTTTCGCTCTTGGTTTCCCGGTATTCCTTCCCAAACTCAGTCGCGGCAAGCGTATCCATCTCGCCGCTTACTATAAAGGTCAGTTTTTTACAGGATCCTCCTTCAGAAAACAACTTTTTTTGTTCTCCATATCCGTTCCGATTCAGCCCGCTTTTGAACCGGATATTTTCCTTCTTATGACATTTGCCTCACTGCCAGCTCATAGAAGAATCCCTTCTTCTCCATCAGCGAGTCGTAATCCCCTTCCTCGATGATCCGCCCGCCGTCCATCACAATGATGCGGTCGCACCGCCTGACAGTGCTTAAGCGATGGGCGATCACAAGCTTTGTCGCCTTGATCTTCTCAAGCGTCTCCACGACCATATTCTGGGTCACGTTGTCAAGCGCGCTGGTCGCTTCATCAAGGAAGATCAGCTTAGGCTTTCCGACAAGGGCTCTTGCGATCAGTATCCTCTGGGCCTGCCCGCCGGAGATCGTCCCCGCTCCATCCGACACGATGGTATGCAGCCCCATGGGCATCGCCGCTATGTCATCCTTAAGCCCCACCTCTTCTATCACCTCATTGACCCGCTCCTTCTTCACAAGCGGCGAGGTGATCGTGATATTGTCATAGATGCTTCCCGGGATCAGCCCGCCGTCCTGCAGCACCACGCCGAAGCGTTTCCTGAGCTCTCTCTTATCCATCTCGTCAATGTCCCTGTTATCATAAAATATCTTTCCCGTACTGGGTTTCTCAAAGCCCAAAAGGAGCTTAAGGAGCGTTGACTTTCCACAGCCAGAGGGGCCCACTACCGCCACGTACTCTCCCGGCTTTACCCGAATATTGACATCGTTTAACACATTGTTCTCTCCTTCGCTGTATGCAAAGGTCACATGCGAGACCTCCACCCCCCCGCTCAGGTCACCCGGAAGCCCTGTCTCCTCCGCGTTTTCAGGAAGCGCCTGAAGGATCGGCTTAGCGTATTCATAGACGGGCTTTACCATATTAACCATAAGGAAGCTCTGCACCAGTGCGAAAACTGCGCCTGAAAAGGATCCGAATGCCGACGTGAAGCCTGAAAATTCACCGAGGGACATGGCTATGCTTTTTCGAATCATCATATAATAGAAGATCAGCGTAAACACCGTCGAGGCGGCGCCGGCCAACGTACTGACTAAGTTCGTGGTACGCTCCTTCTTCGCGTTAATGCTCTGAGAACGGGTGAAGCAGCCGAGGTATTTTAATATAGCCCGGTTTTCTGAGGCTGAGATCCTGATCTTTTCGATGCCGGCGATAAACTGGAATATTATCGAATTCGACCGGATATCCTGCTCCCGCTTTTCCTTTTCAAGCTTTGTCTGTTTTACGCCCAGCCACAGAAGCAGGAATGCCACCACGGCAAGCAGGACAAGAGCAGTCCACGACATTTTCTTCGAATATTTGAACATGCGGTAAAGATAGACAAATGAAAACAGCAGGGTCAGCACCGTCTGGGTGATATTGTCAGCGAGCACCTGGTAAATCGCCGCAATACCCATGACCCTCTCTCCCAAGGCGGCCGCATCATACTCTCTTAAGAAGCTCTCCGGGAGGTTGAAGAGACGGTCGAGAGCCGCATTCTGCACTGCATACTCCATCGAATTCATGGAACGAAACATCGCAAGGTTTTTTACGATGCTGAAGGTGATATTGCCCAGAGAACAGGAAAGGATCACTGCGCCTAATGCAAATAGTCCCTTCGTATCTCCCAAAGGGATATAGCGGTCATATACCTTCTCGTTCAAAAACGGCTCCAGAAGCCCCACGAGGGCTCCTAAAAACGCAAGGAATATAAGCCTTACGATATCCGACCTGTAAACCTTCTGTAATCCGAATTTCACAAGGTCCATCGTCTCGATCTTCTTTGGCGGAAAAGGCCGGTAAAACACATAGCCCTTCGCATCGAGTTTTTTCGCAAAATCAGCAGTAAGCTTATGGCTTTCCCCGGTATCCGCATCATAATAGACATAGCTCTTAATACCGTTCGGGATACAGGGTACGGGAGTATTATTCTCCGCGGTAAAAGCAAGGATCGGCCCGCTGTCCTTCTTATACCAGTCGCCCGCAAGCACGATCTCCCTCACCGTAAAATGCGAAATCCGGGAAATGTCCCGGAGGGTGAATCGGACGCCGCACGCCTCAGTCATCCTGTCAAAGGAAGCTATCTCGATATGCTCCTTCCGACAGAGAATCGCAACAGCGTTATACAGGGGATTCCTTACAGGCACAAAACCCCCATCTCCTTCTCCTCTTTTGCGGAAGATATTGTAGATCAGAGCCGCGGACTGCTTCAGGGTAGCCTTTTCTTCTTCCTCGGTCGCGATAATATACCCTTCTTCCCGGATGTCCTCAAAGTTATAGAGCTCGGTCAGTTCCTCTTCAAATTCCTCTGCAGAAAATATTTTTAAGCCGATATTCCCGGCAAAGGCCATGATCTGCTCTTCGCTTGTTTCTTCCTTAAGAACTGTAAGCTCCGCATGGTCAAGGGCAACGAGCATGAAGCGCCAGTGGCCTAAGAGCTCTGAATCATGACAAAGCGACGGAAGCTCCTCTCCCTCCTCAGCCTCTCTCAAAAACATACGGCGCCCATGAACCAGCCCGCTTTTGCCGGCAGCTTCCTTAAGCGGCAGGATATAGACAAGGACATGCCCTCTCTCCACCCGGTAGGACATACCGGGATTCTCGGTAATATGATATTTTCCGCCGTTAAGAATTATTGTTTCCATTCTATACTCCGTGATATTCGGATTGCTGCGCAGCTGTGCTGCTCCCGCTATATCACTCACATGGTCTGAATTAAACGTTGATAGTGACCGGGAAGCTCCCTCAGCTCTTCATGGGTGCCTCTCTGTACGATTTTCCCATGCTCCATGACAATGATCTCATCACAGTCGCGAATGGCAGACAGACGGTGCGCCACGATGATGCAGGTGCAGCCCCTTCGCTTGATATTGTTAATGATCTGCTTCTCCACGATCGGATCAAGAGCGCTGGTAGCTTCGTCCATGATCAGAATGCTCGGGTTGGTTACCAGAGCCCTTGCGATCTCAAGCCTCTGCCTCTGCCCGCCGGAAAGATTTCGTCCGCCCTCGGACAGCTCATAATTATAGGCACCGGGCTTTCCCGTGATCACATCATGTATGCAGGCGTCCTTGCAGGCCTTTATGATATCCTGCTCCGGGATGAACCGGTTCCACATGGTCAGGTTATCGCGGATCGTCCCCGAAAAGATAGTGATCTTCTGGCTCACGGTGGAAACGCTCGCCGCGAGTACTTCCTTCGGAATCCGTTCCGCCGCCACTCCGTCAAAGAAGATCTGTCCATCCCAGGGAAGGTACAGTCCCGAGCAGATCTTGCTCATGGTGGACTTGCCACAGCCGGAAGCGCCGACAAAGGCGATGGAGTTTCCGCAACGGAGATCAAAGGAATAGTCGGAGATAAGCGGTTTTTCCAGAATGCTGTACCCGAAGGAAATGTTCTGAAGCCGGATGTTCCCTATGAGCTTCTCCGTTAACGGTTCCTTCTCCCCCTCAGAAAACTTCCTGTCCCTCTCGTAGCGCATAATATCATCGACCCGCGACATGTCGGCCTTAGCAGACTGGATCTTCTGTATAAAGCCCGCCAGCTCAGTGACCGGCTGCGTGAAAGAAGACAGCAGCTGAGTAAAAGCCGTCAGCATACCAGCGGTCATATTCCCCTGAATAACCATGTAGCCGCCTACGATAAGGACGATGATGTTCGTAAGGTTATTGGATACCTGCGGAATGGCGTTTAACACTTCCTGCCGGAAGCCGAGCCCCTGTTCGGAGATCCCGATCTTCGCATAATACCCTAACAGTCGTTCGATGTATGTATTTTCCGCTCCGGACGCCTTCAACGTGCTCGTGATGGAAAGCCCCGAAAACAGGGTCCCCATAAACTTTCCGTTGTCGATCTGGCTCTTCATCGTAAGATCCGCTATGGCGTCGGAGCTCCTTTTCATGATAAGAAGATTCAGGATCACGAGCGCGCAGCCGATCGCCGCAAGTGGTATGCTGTAAAAGAGCATAAGGATCAGGAAAAACGACGCGACAAAGGTATTCAGCACCGTCTGAGCCAGGTCGCTGGTCAGGAAAATCGAGATATTGTTATTGTTCTCGACTCTCTTGGAAAGGTCTCCCGGGGAGCGCTGGTCAAAGAAATTGATCGGCAGCCTGAACAGGTGGTTTAAAAATTTATTTCCTGAAAGCAATGTCAGCTTGTTCTGGAGTCTCTGCAGAAGGATGCCCCTGTAATAGGTAAACCCTGCCTGATACAGGATGGTTATTCCCATTAC
>JAFSXN010000188.1 GCA_017444015.1 Lachnospiraceae bacterium
GACTCTGTGAGGGAAATCCATTTACGGTCCGAGAAATCTTTTCTAAATCACCCCCGCAATAGAAACAATGAAAGATTTGGAATACTATGGCAGAATACTCTGCTATTGTTTTTGATGTAGAAAATCTGTGAATAGTAACCTGAGTTTCAGTGATAAGCCGGCGCGGGAGTGTCGGCTTGTTGCTTTTTTTATGTTTGTAAGGTATGATGGTACGGGTGATAGATTATATAGGACGGGCTCCCGAAGGCGTCGCATTTCGTGTTCGAACCGAAGCAACGCTCCGAAGAGCTAAGTCACATATTTCTAAGACTCTCGGGAAGAGCCCTCGAGCCTAAGAAATATGGACTGGATCTCTTCTCCGCTAAAAACGCTTCGACATTGTTCGAAACGAAATGGAGCCTTCTCGCGCCCTGTCTTACTAAGATAAAAAAAATTTATTTTATATGGAGGACTGAATGTTAAATTATAAAAGATATAGGAAGAATCCTGTTATAAATTATCCCGAGAGGGAGTGGCCGAATAAGGAGATCGTGAAGGCGCCGATCTGGTGCAGCGTGGATCTGAGGGATGGGAATCAGGCGCTGATCGATCCGATGATCGTAGAGGAGAAGATCGAGTTTTTTGAGCTGCTCGTCAAGCTGGGCTTTAAGGAGATCGAGATCGGATTTCCGGCGGCTTCTCAGATCGAATATGATTTTCTCAGACAGCTTGTGGATCGGAAGCTGATCCCGGACGATGTCTGGGTCCAGGTCCTGACGCAGTGCAGAGAAGAACAGATCGAGCGGACCTTTGAGTCGATGGAGGGGATCAAAAATGTCATCGTCCATATCTATAATTCTACCTCTGTCCTTCAAAGGGATGTGGTTTTCAATATGGATAAGGACGGGATCACGGAGATCGCAAGGAACGGCGTACGGTGGGTCAAGGAACGGGAGAAGGATTTTCCGGGAAATATCATCTTAGAATATTCGCCGGAGAGCTTTACGGGGACCGAGGTGGAGTACGCTCTTGAGATTTGTACCGCGGTACAGAGAGAATGGGGAGCGACGAAGGATCGGAAGGTTATCATCAATCTTCCCGCAACGGTGGAGTTGAATACGCCGAATGTTTACGCGGATCAGATCGAGTGGATGAATAAGCATTTTGAGAACCGGGAGAGCATCATTCTAAGCGTCCATCCCCATAACGACAGGGGGACCGGCATCGCGGCAACGGAGTTAGCGCTGCTTGCGGGAGCGGAACGCGTCGAGGGGACGCTTCTCGGAAACGGGGAGAGGACCGGAAATATCGACATTTTGAATATCGCTTATAATATGTTTTCCCAGGGGATCGACCCTGAGCTTGAGATCGAGGATATCAATGAGATCACGGAGGCCTATGAACGGCTGATCAAGATGCCGATCGATGACCGCCATCCGTATGCCGGGAAGCTGGTATTTACGGCTTTTTCGGGTTCACATCAGGACGCGATCAACAAGGGGGTACGGGCGATGAAGGAGAGGAAGCAGGAGATCTGGCAGGTGCCGTATCTTCCCATCGATCCTTCGGATATCGGCAGACGCTACGAGCCTATCGTCCGGATCAATTCGCAGTCCGGAAAGGGCGGCGTGGCCTTTATCATGGATACCTATTTCGGCTTCAAGCTGCCTAAGGGGATGCACAAGGAATTTGCGAGAGTGATCCAGGGCATTTCCGAGAATCAGGGCGAGGTGAGCCCGGATCAGATCATGGCGGCCTTCAAGGAAAACTATATCGACAGGAAGGAGCCCCTTCATTTTAAGAAGCTGCGGGTTACGGATAACGCAAGCGAGAGCGCTTCCGGACCTTCCGGGAAGGCTCCTGCCTGGCAGAACCGGGTGGATACCGAGAGCTTTGACAGCGATTTCGATACCCACGTATCTCTGGAATATACTTTAAAGGGTGAGCCGGGGAGCTTTGAGGCGGTCGGAAACGGCCCGATCGACGCGGTGATCCGGGGGCTTCGGGAAACCTTTGATATCAATATTAAGGTCTTGGACTACGAAGAGCATGCGTTACAGGGCGGCGCGAACGCGCAGGCGGCGGCTTATATCCATCTTCTGGACGCAGAGGAAGGCCGGGTGACCTACGGAGTCGGTGTCAGCTCGAATATCACGAGAGCCTCGGTACGGGCGATGTTTTCCGCCATTAACCGGCTGGAGCTGCTGTAAAATATCGTAAACGAATTTACTCGTTTCCTAATAATAGTACAGAAAAGGGATATGGAAATCAGAAAGCATTATATCGGAATACCGGTGCTTGCGGCGGCGCATCTTGCGGTCACGTTTTTTACGGATCAAAGGGTGTTTGCGGTCCCTGCATCGGAAAACCTGACGGATTATATCATATGCAAGGGGATCGCGTTTGCGGTTCTCCTTGCGTTTTACTATGGGCTGTATCTTCTTCTGTTTTCGGGAAGCGGAACGAAAGCCCCTGTAACCGGGCAGATAGAACCGGCTTCTTCTCAGGCGGCTCCGGGAGCTTCGGCAGATCGGACAGCAGGCCTTTCTGACAGGGAGCAGGAACGGGCGGAAACGCTTAAGGAGGTACTCCTCTGCGCCGCGCCTTACCTGGTCGTTGTCGCTCTGGTCGCTTTCTTTAAGCTCCGGCAGGGGTATCTCAGCAACGATGAGCTTCTGATCTATCAGAACGCGGTGACCCTGACGCATTATACCTGGTTTACCTATATCACGGTCTATTTCTATATCGTAGCGCTGATGCTGCTCCCGTTTATGTACGGACCGATCTTTTTCAAGCTGATCATCGAGCTTCTGGTGGTCGGGTACGTAGTGATGCGGATCCGGAGACATTACGGCAGGGTATACGGATATGCTTCCTATCTTCTGTTTTTGCTGTACCCGGTACTTGCCTATACGACCAGCGCCCACAGGCTCCCGGTCTATTTTCTGGTCTATCTCTATCTGATGACAAAGCTGTTATTTGATCATATGGAAAAGCGTCCGGTCAGTATCCCGGGGCTTATCTGGATCCTGTTTTTATCCGCGATTCTGACGCAGTGGCGGACGGAGGGAATCTATTTTGCGGTGCTGTCTCTGATTTTGATTTTTATCACGTATCCGGCTTTGATCCGGGAGCTTAGGACAGTAGAGGACGCAGGCGCCGGTCCAGACGGTCTTCCGGTCATAAAGCCAGGAGTTTCCTTTCAGAAGGTCCTGCTTGTTGTGCTGTGTTCGCTTGTCCTTCAGTACCTGGTCTCGATTCCGCAGAATGGGCTTGCCTGGTCTGAGATGTCGGCGAAGGCGGATGATCGGATGAAGCCCTTTTACGCCTATACGGTGACGAATATGTTTCGAAACGGGCTGGATCGGGAGAAGAATCAAGCGGATATCGAGATCATCGACCGGTATCTTTCGGTGGATATGATCGACGCGATCAACGACTATTACGGTGATATCAATTACGAGGATGTTCTGATCCTGTACGCGGAGGGATTTGTCGGTGTCCGGGAGGAAGCGTCGATCGAGGATTTCTTCGCCTACGCCGATGCCTGCAAGAGACTCTTTGTCAATAATCCGGAGGTACTTCTGAAAACAAGATGGGGCGCTTTCTGTTACGCCGCGCTTCCCTATCACGTGGAGTATACGGGAAACAGCGCGGGAGCACTGGCAAAAACGGCCTTCAGCGCCTTTAAAGCGCTTTCCTATAACCTGCTCCTGCCGGTTGCGATCCTTGTTGTGCTCTGCCTGTATGCGCTGATTCGAAGAAGGTGGTTTTTGTTCTTTTCGACCGGAGGGCTTTTGGCGCACGCCTTTATCGTCTTTGTGCTGGCTCCGGCTTCCTATTTTAAATACTATTTCCCGGTGTATATCATGGCGTATTTCTACGTAATGGTCGAGATTATGGAACTTGTATACAAAGTGAACAATAAAAGAAATTTCGGAACTGCTCAGTCAGCCGCTCGCAGACTTACGAGTGGCGTACCGATAAAGTAACAGAGCAGATACGAAATTTCAAGTCTCCGGCTCAGGAAACGCCAACGGGAACCTAAGGCCGGACCGGAGGTTAGCGAAAGAGAGGGAAAAGGAGTGACGCGATCAGGATGCCGAGGATTGCTCCGACCAGGACCTGAAGCGGGGTATGCCCGATCAGCTCCTTCAGATTCTCGTCATTAAAGGGATCCTGCTCCGGGTGTTCGTTGGAAAAATATTCCATGATCTTATTCAGGACGACCGCCTGATTTCCGGTCTCGCGCCGGACTCCCCTGGCATCGTACATTACGATAATGGCAAGGAAGGCGCAGATCGCGAATTCATAGGAGGCAGCACCGCATTTTAAGGCAGCAGCGGAGGCGAGTCCGCAAACGGTAGCGGAGTGCGAGCTGGGCATCCCACCGGAGCCTACCAGCCGTTCCCAGGTGATCTCCTTTGTAAAATGATAGTCGATGATTGTTTTCAGGATCTGAGCGGTCAGCCATCCCAGGCCGGCCGAAACGAACAGATAGTTATGGAACAGATCATATAAAAAGGACATACGGCTCCTTCGGTAAGTTGGTTTTTTTAAGAAACTATGCTATGATATGGTATTATATCATAGTATACGCGCAAAATACGCGCGTCTACTGCAAGACGATAATTTTGTTCACAACAGCGCTTTATTTTAGCACATTAATTTCAAAGCGTCAAAAAAAGGTGAGATATGAGAAACGTAGCGTTAATAACGGGGATCACGGGACAGGACGGTTCCTATCTGGCGGAGCTTCTGTTGGAGAAGGGCTATGAGGTCCACGGGATCATCAGGCGGCACAGCACTATCAGTACTGACCGGATCGACCATCTCTATTATGACAGGGAGATTCGTGACAAGACCATGTTTTTACATCACGGCGACCTGACGGATTCGAGTAATTTAAACCGTCTGATCGAGCAGATCCAGCCTACGGAGATCTATAATCTGGCTGCGCAGTCCCATGTCGCTGTTTCTTTTGAGGTACCGGAGTATACGGCGGAAACGACGGGGATCGGGACCTTGAGACTGTTGGACGCGATCAAGAAGACGGGGGTAAAATGCCGTTTTTATCAGGCCTCGACCTCGGAGCTGTTCGGAGGTCTGCCGGAGACAGCGCCACAGAGCGAGAAAACGCCGTTTTATCCCAAGAGCCCTTACGGGGCGGCTAAGTTATACGCCTACTGGATCACGGTGAATTACCGCGAAGCCTATAATCTGTTTGCCTGCAACGGGATCCTGTTTAATCACGAGTCGCCGAGAAGAGGCGAGACCTTTGTGACCAGAAAGATCACAAGAGCCGTCGCAGCGATCATGGCGGACGAGCGGGAAAAGCTGTCGCTTGGAAATCTGGATTCCAAAAGAGACTGGGGTTTTGCCGGGGATTATGTCGAGGGAATGTGGCGGATCCTGCAGCAGGATAAACCCGGAGACTATGTTCTGGCTACCAACGAGACCCATACGGTCCGGGAGTTTGTCGAGCTGGCGTTTCAGGAGGTCGGAATCGAGATCGGCTGGAAGGGCGCCGGGGTCAGCGAGAAGGGCTTTGACAAGAAGACCGGCAGGATCTTAGTGGATGTCAATCCGAGATATTTCCGGCCCGCCGAGGTAGAATTCCTCTGGGGTGATCCCTCGAAGGCGGAGAAGGAGCTGGGCTGGAAGCGCAAGGTGGGCTTTAAGGAGCTCGTGGCGATGATGGTGGACGCGGATATGAAGACGATCATAGGGATCGGAGCAAAGGAGTACCGCGAGAAAAACCAGGATAAATAAAACAGCCGCCCCGGGGAAACGGGCAGATATGAAGGAAACACGGGAATGGAGAAGAGCGCGAAGATATATGTCGCAGGGCACAGAGGCCTGGTGGGGTCCGCTATCGTAAGAAATCTTGAGGTGAAGGGCTACCGGAATATCGTAACAAGGACTCATAAGGAGCTGGATCTGACAGAGCAGGCGGATGTCCGGGCGTTTTTTGAGGAAGAGCGGCCGGAGTATGTCGTCCTTGCCGCGGCGAAGGTCGGGGGGATCGGCGCCAATCATTCGATGCCGGCAGAATTTGCCTGGGAGAATATGCAGATCCAGTGCAATGTGATCAAATGCGCCCACGACTATCAGGTAAAAAAGCTGCTGTTTTTAGGGAGCAGCTGTATCTATCCGAGGTTAGCCCCGCAGCCGATCCGCGAGGAGGCTCTGCTTACGGGACCTTTGGAGGAAACGAACGAGGCCTACGCCATTGCCAAGATCTCGGGACTTGAGATGTGCCGGTTCTTTAAGAAGCAGTACGGGGATGATTTTATCAGCTGTATGCCGACAAACCTCTACGGGCCGTACGATAATTATGATCTGAACAATTCCCACGTACTTCCGGCGATGCTTCGGAAATTTCACGAGGCGAAAGAAAAGCAGGAGAAAACCGTGACACTCTGGGGGAGCGGCAAGCCTCTTCGGGAGTTCCTCTATGTGGATGATATGGCGGATGCCTGTGTATTTCTTCTGGAAAATTACAGCGGAGAGCAGCATGTCAATATCGGGACCGGAAAGGAGCTTTCTATCCGGGAGCTTGCGGAACTGATCCAGAGAACGGTAGGCTTTGAGGGCGAAATCCTCTGGGATACGGATAAGCCTGACGGGACGCCGAGGAAGCTGACGGATGTCACAAAGCTGCATGAGCTCGGGTGGTTTCATAAGGTAGAGCTTGAGGAGGGCGTCCAGCTTGCCTACGACTGGTTTAAAGATAATATAGACAGCTTTCGGGGAATGTAAGTGAAAGAGCTTTGGAATCAGGCGGTAACGGTCTATATGAATTACAGGGGTACAGGGAAGCTGCCTGTACTCTTTGCCGTCGCTTTATTGATCCTGTACAGGAAAAAAGGGGAATCTGTCAGCCGGTATCATCCGGCTGTCTTTTTGCTGTCTCTTTGGACAGGGATCGCCTATGCGTTTGCGGGGGTCCTTTCTGCTCTCAGGGAGAAGGTAAAGCCGGAGCAGAAGGAAGGTGCTGTAAAAGGAAATAAATATCGGTCGATATTTAATTTCGTTGTAATTTTTCTCTGCGTAATCGCGTTAATCTTGAGCGGAAAGAGGATTTTTTCAGAGGAATTCTATACCCGGGCGGAGAACACACTGCATATCCGGACAAGCTATGTCTATGTCATGGATCAGGTATTGGCGGCAGCAGGGGATGAGAATGTCATAAGGATCATAGCGCCTCCGAATATCTCTCCGTATCTCAGACCCTACAGCTCCCGCTTCCTGCCGGTCTATGACTACCCGAAAAACGGGGATGCCTCGCTTCTTTCCGAAAACGCCAGGATCATATACAATCAGTTCTCGACCTCGGTGCCCGATATGCGCCGGATCGCAAACGCGGGGAAAGCGGAGGGCTGCTCGTATCTGCTGCTTGATACGGGAAAATATTATCCGGAGTTCAAGCCGACGGAGTTTGGCTTTGAGCTTTTAAATACGGCGGACAACTGGGAAATTTACAGGCTTTCGGAGGATGCGAAATGATCTATGTGCTTTCGGTTCTCCTTTTTCTGATATTTTTCCTGCTGGCGTTCATCGCGGGCTTTGCGCTAAGGGTCCTGACCAGGCAGAAAAGCAGGGATATCATAACGATCTGCTCACAGGGGATGGTGGTGCTCCTTTTGCTGTTTATGCTCTGTTCGGAGCTTTCGGCCGCGGTCTCGGCCAGTGTGCGGTTTGCGGGAGCATTGTGGCTGTCCATGATCTTTTTTCTGGAGCTGCTTTTTATCTTTGTGGACAGAAAAAGGTTTCCGAGATTTTTCAGAGGATATCTTGCCTACATAAAGGAGAAGAAAGGGAGCGTTTCCCGGTTGAATTTTGTTTTTTCAGGCCTCATCCTGTTCCTTCTGGTTTTGCAGATCCTGTTTGTGATCCGTTTTGCCTATGATCAGCCAAACGCGATCTCCGTGCTTTCGGACGCGACGCTTGCCTGTGACACAGGAAGGATCGTTGTTTCATCGCCTTTGATGATGCTCTATGCCTGGCTTTCGATCCTTGTGCGGGTACATCCCCTGACTCTGATCTATACCATCGCCCCGGTCTTTCTGCTTCCGATGTATTACGGGATCGAGTGGAGCCTTGCGAAGAAGCTGTTTTCGATCTGGAAAACGGATGAAAAGGGGATTTTGAAGCAGTCCCCCGAGTCGGATACGGATGCCTGCCTTCTCTTTATGCTGTTTATTATGCTGTTGCAGCTGTTTGGGTATCAGTCGGGCTTTCTGATCCGAACGACTCTTTTGTTTTCGTATTTTTCGGAGGAGGCGTTCTTTATTCATGCGCTGCTTCCGTTTATTCTCTGGTTTGTGCTGGATAGGGCGGATCGAAAACGGGAACGCTTCTTTATAGAGGATGGCAGGCAGAAGCAGGAGGAAGCGGTAAGGGCGCTAAAGCCTCCCGCAGAGGGAGAAGCGGAGGATGAGAGCGATGAGTTGACGGAATCTGAAGAGGAATGGGATATGAAGCATAAATTTATCAATACAAGAAATCTGGCGATAGCGGTGCTTGCCTTGTTTGTGATACTTGTAGGGACGGTTTTTATCCTGAACCGCAAAATCAACAATCTCTATACGGCAACGGTCAGCTTGCAGGAGAGCATGGGCGACGGGGTTCGGGTCTATGAATTCATCCCGGAAGGGGAGGAGAGCGCCGTCGCTTATGTCGCGAAGCAGACGAACGGGGCTCTGATCGTGATCGGCGGCGGTCCGAAGGAGTTCGGAGACCAGCTGTTTGATTTTCTGGAGAGCTACGGCGGGGCTGTGGATGCTTGGTATCTTAAGGGCAAGACGCCGGAAGATACCGGAGCCTATGAGGCCTGTCTGAATCTCGGGACGAAGGTAGGCGCGGTATATTATATGAGTCTGGAGCAGGAAAACTAAGGAAAGACCCTTCATGCAAATTATTATAGGGATCATTGCTAACTTCATATTATATTATTCAGCCGGATCCATCGTGCTTTATCGAAGAGGATGGGGCAGCGGAACGGATAAAATAACAACGATATTTAATCGTATCGTGGTGGGTTTTTTTGCCTATTATGCGCTGTTTTTCTTTTTCTGCGTGCCGGTTATGAAGTTCTATCGGCCGCTTTCGCTTCTGACGGGAATCTGGTCGGTCGTCGTTATCCTGATGGTCGGCTGTGCGGTGGTATTGAATTTACGGGAGCTTCATCATCACTTGGTCAGCCGCCCGCAGATAAGCGAGGGGTATATTGATAAAGAATCAGATACGAATGATAGCAAGGACAGGTCGGCCGGTGAGCATGCTGAGGTGGTGACTGAGAAGGAGCCGGACGGGGGGCCCGGAGGTCTAAGGACAGTCAGGGAAGTCCTTCGAAGCAATCCTCTTCCCGTGATTGGGATCCTCCTTTTAGTGGCGCTGCAGATCGTTCTGGTTTCCTGTACCTATAATTTTACGCTGGATGCAGCCTATTATGTCGCGGGGGTGGCTACGAACGTCGATACGAATATGATCAATGTCTACGATCCGTTCACGGGGGCGTGGCAGGATCATTTCGAAATGCGTTATTTCTTCGCTACCTATTCGGTGCAGGACGCGGTGGTCTGTCAGCTGACGGGGATTTCGCCGCTGATCTGGACAAAGACCGTTATGGCAGCGGTGATCATCATTCTGACGAATATGGTTTATATCCTGATCGCGGGAGAGCTCTTTTTTAAGGGTTCCGAACAGATTCCCGGGGCGCTAGCGGAGACAGAGGCCTCTGACCGGACGGGGGAGCGGCTTGTCACAAAACGGAGTCTTTGGCCGATCTTTGCGATGCTTCTTGGGATGTTTGCGGTCAATGTCACCTTTAATACGATCTACACCTCATCCCTGTTTCTGATGACAAGGACCTATGAGGGGAAGGCGATCGTTGGGAATCTGGCGGTGGTGAGCGTCTTTTATCTGTTTCTGCTGATGAGCAGGACGGGAGCGGGGTGGCTTCCGGTTTTTCTGGTCTGCTTCGGGGCTTCGACGATCTCGTCTACGGCGAATATGCTGATGCCTGTGGAGGTGACGGTCCTGTTTCTGCCGTATATCGTCCGGACGAGGAGCCTTCGGATGCTGCCGAAATACGCGCTGTGTGTTGTGCCGGGGGTCGTGTTTTCAATGTTGTTTGTGCTTTATGTCAAAGGGTATTTTGTTTTCTATACTTATCCGCGATAGAAGAATCAGTCTATGCAGAGTTTGAATGTATTTGAGAAAGGAATAGGGTATCTGGAGGCGTGCCTGGAATATTACAACGGGGCGAGCGCCTATCTGATGCTGTATGTCATCGGGCTGGTCTATATCATGCTCCGGGGAACGAAGCGGGAAAAGGAAATCTTTCTGCCGTGCTCGATCTTTCTGATGATTACGGTCTATAATCCCATCGCGCCGGTGATCTTGGATCATTTTTTTGATGTCAACAGTGAGTATTACCGCTTTTTCTGGATCACGCCCATTGTTATTTTGCTGCCCTATCTTGCGGTGAAGCTCGTTTGGGAGGTGTTGCCGGAAAAGACCGATACACAGGGACAGGAGGCGTTAGGAGGTGCTTTTTCTGGCAGGAAGGCTGTTGCTGCTCTCTTAGTATTGATCGTGCTCTTGTCCGGCACGTTCTTATATCAGCGTGGGGTGAATTTTGCGGACAATATCTATAAGATGCCGGGGGATCTGATCGCGGTTTCCGAGCTGATCCATCAGGACGCGGAAGCGGAGTATCCCAAGGCCTTTCTGGAGTATGAGTATAATATGCAGATGCGGCAGTACGACCCGAAGCTCCTTCTGACTGTGGACAGAGAGGATTATCTGTACGCTGTGGCTAATAAATTCACGGACGAGCAGCTTTCGGACGCGTCGCACCCGCAGTACAAGATCATTGCGGCTCTGATCAAATACCAGGAGGTCCCGATCCCGGACTTTCTTGCCGCGATGGAGGAGACCCATACGGAGTATGTGGTTTTGGATAAGGGTAATCAGAGCCTCTCGTATCTCAAAGAGGCGGGGCTTTTGAAGGTTGGGGAAACGGAAACGCATACGGTCATGAAATATGAGCTGAAGGAGCCGTATGAGTTTTCACTGGTGGACTACTCCGAAGTATACTGAATCAACTTATAGCAAGCGTAAAAAAACATACGTTTACTATAAGGCTATATGTGCGGATACACGGCGGAAAGTGCCACAGATCAGCGTGAATGGATACAGTCAGGAGGAAGGGACGATGACGAAGGATACGGGAGAATATCCTCTGCTTACGATTTTTACGCCTGCGTATAACAGACAGGAGCTGTTAAAGAGAGCCTACGAGAGCCTGACGAGGCAGACAAGAAAGGACTTTGTCTGGCTGATTGTTGATGACGGATCGACGGACGACACGGCAAAGCTGATCCGGGGCTGGCAGGAGGCAGGTGTCCTTTCCATCGAGTATTACCATACGGAAAACGGCGGGAAGATGCGGGCGCATAATCTCGGCGTGAAATATACGAAAACCCTCCTGTTTCTCTGTCTGGATTCGGACGATTATCTGACGGAGGATGCCGTTGAGATCATATATGATGAGTATGGACGGATTGAAGAGGCGGCAGATGAGACCGTCCGGCTCTATACCGGAAAGCAGTTCGGGGGATTTGTGGCCCATAAGGGACGGGACGAGAAGACGCCGCTCTATGGGGAGGATTTTCCAAAGCTCGTATATTCTACGCTCTATGGGCTCTATCTGAAGGGCTTTCACGGGGAAACGACCCTGGTTTACCGGACAGAGGTTTTACGAAGCTACCCTTTCCCGGAGATCTCCGGTGAAAAATATGTACCCGAGGACTATATTTATGATAAAATAGACAGGAATTATGTTCTGAAGGTCATTCCGAGGGTCCTTACGGTCTGCGAGCTTACCCAAAGCGGCTATACGGAGTCTCTGAAAAAGCTGAAGCGGGAAAATCCGGTGGGGTGGTATCTCTACTATCGGCAGCGGTTAAAAATAACGCCGTTATTTGATCCGCCCCTTCTCAAATTCAAATACGCGGGCTACTATGTGATCTATAAAAACCGGGCGGCAGCAAGTCTTTCCGGGAAAGCGGGCGGCAGAGAGCTTAAGGGGACAGAAAAACAGCCGCGGGGCCTTTCCGAAAGAACGAGCGGAGCCTCAGAGATCCCCTTTCTCTGGGTCCTTATGGGAGTCATATCTGCTTTTCTTTTGAAGATGACCGGACGGGAATAGAAAGTATAAAATACGTGCGTTTATGAAGCACGGACTCAGAGGGGAATGGGCAGCTTTCGGATAAGAAGGATAAAGCCAGAGGGAGTCAATGGATAAGGCGGGGTTACGAAGGGCGCAGACGAAAAAGAGAATATTCAGCTTTCTTATGGCGCTTCTGATCGTTGTTCTCGAAACGGGTCTGATGGCGTATGTCTGGGTCGCCTTTTACAATCATGAGCTGCCGAAGGCCTATTACTTCTGGGGGCATGTTTTCATTTCCGTCGTCTATATGGCGATCCTGTTTCTGCTTTCCGTTATGTACGGTGGCTTGAAGATCGGCTCCTACCGGATGCTGGAGCTGGCTTTCTCTCAGGTTTTTTCCACGATCATCACCAATATCCTGTTCTATCTGATCATCTGTATGATCGCCTATCATTTTCCGACGCCTCTGCCGGTGATGGGGATCACGCTGCTACAGTGCGTCGTTATCTGTATCTGGGTATTTCTTGCCACCCGGTTCTATCGCAGCCTGTTCCCTCCGCTCAACGTACTTCTGGTTTACGGCGGACGAAATAAGGAGCTGTTTGTCGAGAAGGTCAGGACCAGACGGCACCAGTTTTCGATCACGGCCTCGATGGACGCGGAGAATGAGGATCTTTCCGCGATCTGCGGGGAGGCTCTCCGGCACGAGGCGGTTATGATGTGGGATGTTCCGATGGAGCAGAGGAACGGTCTGTTCAAGTTCTGTTACGAAAACTCCATCGAGATCTATATGATGCCGAAGATCCTCGATATTATACTACTCGGCTCGACAACGCTCCATTTCTTCGATTCCCCGCTGCTTTTAACAAAGAGCTCTCCTCTGGAATTCGAGCAGCTGTTCGTAAAGCGGATGTTTGATATTATCTTCTCTCTGATCCTGATCGTGGTATTGTCTCCGATCATGCTGATCACGGCGCTCTGCATCAAGCTCTATGACAGAGGGCCGGTACTCTATAAGCAGGTCCGTGTCAGCAGGGACGATCGGGAATTTTATATCTATAAATTCCGGAGCATGATCGAGGATGCCGAGAAGGACGGGCAGGCCAGGCTTGCGACGAAGAATGATCGGAGGATCACGCCGGTCGGGAGAGTGATCCGCAAGGTCCGGATCGACGAGCTTCCCCAGCTGTTCAACGTATTGTCGGGGGAGATGTCCTTTGTCGGACCGAGACCGGAGCGGCCGGAGATCATTGAAAAATATAAGGAAGATATGCCGGAGTTTTCCTACCGGACGAAGGTCAAGGCGGGGATCACCGGCTATGCTCAGATCTACGGCAAATACAATACTCTGCCCTATGACAAGCTGAAGCTGGATCTGTATTATATCGAAAACTTTTCCGTCTGGCTGGATCTCAAGCTGGTCATTCTGACCGTGAAGATCCTGTTCACGCCGGAGAGTACGGAGGGGATCGCGGAGGGAGCACTTACGGCCGCGCAGCCTGTGAATGGCGGGAAGGCAGCACTTAATGATAAATTCGAGGAGAACGGGGATGCCTGAAAGGGTTAGAAACAGCCCGGTCTCCGGTTCGCAGGCAGGCTCTGTTATCGTGACCGGTGAGGATAGCCGGGCAGATACGCTGATCAGCATCGTGATCCCCGTTCATAACGCTGCCTGGGTCCTTGCTGAAACCGTCGCTTCCGTCCGGGCTCAGACGTATACGGATTGGGAGCTGATCCTTGTCGAAGATCATTCGACGGATGAGAGCCTTGCGGTGGCGGAGAGCCTTGCGGATGAGTATGCAGAAGAAAAGCTTCGGGTGATTCGAAATACCGGAGAGGCGGGGGCGGCACACGCAAGAAATCTTGGGATCGAAGCGGCAAAGGGGCGCTATCTTGCCTATCTGGACGCGGACGATCTCTGGGAGCGGGGAAAACTTGAAAAGCAGTTGGCCTTTCTCAGAGAAAAGGATGCTGCCTTTACGTTTACAGGCTATGAATTCGCGGACGAAAACGGCAGAGGACTCGGAAGGATCGTCAGAGTCCCTGAAACCATAAGCTATCGGCAGGCGCTTAAGAATACAACGATCTTTACAAGCACGGTGATGTTTGATCTGACAAAGCTGTCAAAGGAGGAGATCAGGATGCCTGCGGTAGAGAGCGAGGATACCGCCTGCTGGTGGAAGCTTTTACGAGGCGGAGCAGTGGCCTTTGGACTGAATGAGCCGCTGACTCTGTACCGCAGAAGCGCGGGGACCCTTTCTTCCAGCAAGTTTACGGCGGTCCGAAGGATCTGGAACCTTTATCGAAATGTAGAGGGGCTGCCCGTTTTTTACAGCGCGTTCTGCTTTGCAGGCTGGGCGTTTCGGGCAGTAAAGAGGAGACTTGGATGAGACTTCAGGTTTTGCTTTCGGCAATGAATCTGAAAACAGAAGCATATATTGATACGCTGAACATTACCTCAGACGCGGTGGTGGTCAATCAGACGAAGGCCCAAAAGGAGGCCTCTGAAAATACGGCGGCACAGAGCGATGGGAGCGGCGAGATCCTCAGCATCGAACGGATCAGACGGGAGAACATTAACGGTGAGAAGCAGGAGGTCGTTTTCATCGAGTCCTCCGAGCGGGGCCTGAGCCGCAGCAGAAATATGGCGATACAGAACGCTACCGCGGATATCTGTATTCTCTGCGACAACGATGTCGAGTATGTGCCGGGGTATGACCGGCTGATCTTAAAGGCGTTTGAAAAAAACAAGGATGCCGATCTGATCATTTTCTTTATTAAAAGGAAGGAACGAAGCGCTCCGATCTTTCGGACGGAACGGAAGATGGGGTATCTATCGGTCCTAAAAATCTTTTCACCGGAGATTGCTTTTCGGAGGGAGAGCGTTAAGGATATTCCCTTTCATCCGCTGTTTGGGGCAGGGGCGAGATACTTTATGGGGGAGGAAAACCTGTTCCTTTATGAATGCCTGAAACGAAAAAAGAAGATCCTCTATGTCCCGGTACAGCTCGCGGAGCTTCGGGAGGAGGAATCCAGCTGGTTTCAGGGCTATGACAAGAGGTTTTTTGTTTCCAGAGGGGCAAACTATGCAGCGATGTCCAGACGTTTCTCCACGCTTCTGATTCTGCAGTTTGCGATCCGAAAAAGAAAGCTCTACGATCGGGAGACCTCGTTTCAAAACGCGCTGAAATATATGCTTGACGGAAAACAAGAGTATTTGAGGAGTCTGTAAACGGAGGGTTTACGGATCTCCCCGGCGGGGTGATAATGAAGATACTGGCTCCTGGGCAGATACATGTCCTGATCGTCGGAGATTACCGGACGGGAACGGGACCCGCGAATGTCACAAAGGAATATATCCGCTGCCTCGGTCCCGACGCGTTCTGTCTGAAGACAGCGTCCCGGGCGGGCAGAGCGCTTGAACTGATCGTAAAGATCCCCTTTGCCTCGGTCGTGCTCTGCTCCGGCTATTCCGCGCAGAATATCCTGGCGGCAAAATGGGCGCATTTCTGGAAGAAGAAATGTGTTTATCTGATGCACGGCTCGGTGGAGCACGAAAACCGGATCAACCACTGCGAGGATGAGAGCATGACCCGTATCGAGGCTGAAACGTTACGGCTTTCGGACCGGATCTATGCGGTTTCGGGACGCTTTGCGGACTGGCTTAAGGAGCGGTATCCTGAGTATCAGGAGAAGATCGGGGTACAGCGAAACGGGGTGGATAAGTCCCTGAGCTTTTCAGAGGATGTCAGAGGCGACAGGGGCTCAGACGGGAGCGGTCCTTACAAACGGGATCTAAATCGCCTGCTTTCCATCGGTGGAGGGATGCCGAGGAAGCGTATCCTTCGGATCTGTGAGGCGGTGGAGCTTTTGCGGAAGGAAGAGGGTCTTGCGGAGCTTAAGCTGACCGTGATCGGAGATCAGGGAGCGGATTCTGAGAAGATTGACCGATATGAGTTTGTGGAGGACCTCGGGCTCGTAGATCCAAAAAAGGCAAGGGAGCTGCTTTCTGAGGCAGGATTATTTATCCAGAACAGCTGCTTTGAGACCTTTGGCCTGGCACCGATGGAAGCGCTTGTGGCCGGCTGCGATATCCTGGTCTCAAGGGAGGTCGGAGCCCTGGAGCTGTTTGATACGGAGGGGCTTTCGGGCTATATCATCGAGGATCACGAGGACGTAAGGGAGCTTTCACAAAAGATTCGGCGAGCGCTCGGCAGCGGAAACAGAGCGGCGTTTCAAAAGGCCTTTATCGGAGAAAAAGCATCATGGGAAATGAGAGCGAAGGAGCTTCTCTCAAAACTAAAGAGCTTGTGAATCTGGCAGTCATGCTCATTATGTTCGTCGGATATTCGCTTACGTTTATGATCCCGAAGTTTTACGGAGCGACGGACGCGTACGTAGGCGTATTTGTTTTTGTCTGCCTGGCGATCCTGTTATTCTGCAACGCGGATCCCGTGTCGCTGCTTCGAAAAAAGGACCGGGATTTTCTGATCCTTTCGGTCGTTCTGGTCATTACGCTGATCAATCTTTTCATCGTCCGTTCCGGGTTAGGAGCTTTTTTTGTGGCGGCGGATTTTCTTCTGATCTTTTTTTTATCCGGGCATATCAGGCTTTCGAGGAGAAGTATCAGGATCCTTTCCGGCTGCTATATGGCGCTGCTTGTGGTCTGGTTCTTTATCGCTTATCCGAGGCTTTTTGCCGATTATGCTTTTTACGGCTATAATACGAATACCGCGGCGACCTTTACGATCTATACGCTGCTCTGCGCCTTTATCTTCGCGGAGCTTTTGTACGAGCAGGGGAACGGCGGGACGCTTTCGGTGCTTGCGGGGCTGTTGATGACGATCCTTATGGTAAAGGGGTTTCAGCTTGCGCTCTGGCACAGGGCGAGAGGCGCGTTTATCATGCTGAGCGTCTTTGTTGTTTTCTGGTTCCTTGTACCGAAGGGGTGGTGGAGAAAGAAGGGCTTTTATCGGGCCGCCTGGATCCTTGCGACCTTTGGGTCCTTAGCCTTTGTTTCCCTCTATGTCATCGTCGGGGCTACCGGTGTCAATTTCCGGCTGCCGTTTTTTTACAAGGATGTCTTCTCGGGGCGGGACAAGATCTGGTATGAGTTTTTTACGCTGTTTTGCAGGAAACCTCTGACGGGGATCGGGACCAATGTTACGATCGAGTCCTTCTTTGAATTTAACGTCCATAACGCGATGTACAATTTCCTCGTGATCGACGGGATCATTGTATTCGCGGGAATCCTCTATATGATATTTCGGTTTGCGGGGAGGGCGTATCTTGCGATTGCTTTAAAAGAATCACGAAGCGATTCTGATATACAGGATGAGCCTTCGCGGCCTGTTTCAGGAAGCCGTAAAGCACCGCCGCAAACGGCAGAGGGCAGCAGGCTTCCGCTCCTGGCGCTTGTGATCCTTTTGTCTGTTTTTTTTGAATCGTATTTTGACGTCGATCTGATCTGGGCGGACTATGCGTTAAACCTGCTGTTTTTGTGCTCTACGGTTATGGTTCACATGAGGGAAGTGAAACCTTAATGAAGATATACCGCTAAAGCAGAACACTGGAAAAAAGCCGACACAAAGGACGATAAAGCAGAAAGAACTCTGTCGGTTCCTGTGCTATGAAAGCAGAAAAGAGGAGCGGTCGCACTTGCCCGGGGCGGCAAGCGCAGATAACAAACAGGAGTCTTGTGTGGGGAAGTATAAATATCTGGCAAATAATATAGCCCTCTTCACGATCAGTAATTTCGTTTCGAAGATACTGGTATTTCTGCTTGTTCCCTTTTATACGAACGTTTTAACGACGGCGGAGTACGGTACCAGTGATGTTATGCAGACGACGCTGCTGCTTCTGGTACCGGCGCTTACGATCAATATGGGCGAGGCGGCGTTACGGTTTGGGATCGAGCGGGCAGAGGAACGGCCTCTGATCTTTCGGATCGGGATCAAGTATATAGGAAAAGCGCAGTGCGTCGTTCTGGTACTGGGGCTCCTTGCAGGCTGGTCTTCCGCGCTTTTGCCGTTTCATCTGACCTGGGAGCTGATTGTTTTTTTTATTCTTCTGTTCTGTACCGATTCTCTTTATGAGTATATGATCCTGTTTTTACAGGGCTGTGAGGCGGTGCGGTTTGTAGTGATCGGGAGCGTTTTTTCGACGATCGTTCTGATCTGCTCCAACCTGCTTTTTCTGCTGGCCTTTCGCCTGGGATTGCCGGGTTATTTTATTTCTCAGATCCTTTCCTATGGGCTGTCGTTTCTATTAATGATATTTTTGGCAGGGAGGAAGGGGAGGGCGGCTGATCCGGAAAAGACTGAGGCGGGACGGGCGTTAGAGAAGGAAATGCTCGATTACGGGAAGCCGATGATCCTCTATTCGACGGGAGCTTGGATCAACAACGCCGCGGATCGGTATTTTGTTTCGCTTCTCTGCGGGGTTGCGGTAAACGGTATATACGGGGTCGCCTATAAGATCCCGTCGATCCTGACGGTCTTTCAGAGGATCTTTGCCCAGGCCTGGCAGATGTCGGCGACGAAAAGCCTGACGGAGGACGAGGAACAGACGAGGGAAATACCGGGTGAAAAAAATGAGGCGGAGCCGGTTCCTGAGGGACAGGAGAGTACCCGGCCAGAAATGGCAAAAAAACAGGGAAAGTCCCAGACAGGGTTGAAGTCTCCGGAATTTTACTCTCGGATGTATGGAGCTTATCTGGCTTTTATGGTGCTTGGGTGCGGGTTTTTGATTTTGATCGTACGCCCGCTGTCGATATTTTTATTTCGGAAGGATTTCTTCGAGGCATGGCGTTATGTTCCGCCGCTTCTGGTATCGGTGGTGTTTGGCGCGTTGACGGGGTTCCTCGGTTCGATCTGCCTGGCCTATAAGGATTCGAAAGCCATGGGGCTTGCGACCGGGATCGGAGCCGCGGTCAACGTTGTTTTAAATGCGCTGCTGATTCCGAAGTATCAGGCGATGGGAGCGGCGATCGCGACTGCGGTTTCGTACTTTGTAATGTACGGGATGGCGTTTTTCTTTGTCCGGTGGCATGTTCAAATAAAAACGAGTCCCGTCAAGGATGTCGCGGCGTTTCTGCTCCTCGGAGCGGAAGCCATCGCGATGACGGGGGGAGAGGGGAGCAGCTGGTCCTATCTGGTCTGCGGCGCGGCAACACTTATATTGTTCATCCTGAATTATCGCTTTATCAGGGATAGTGTTGGACTGCTTGGGCGGCTGATGAAAGGATTATCTTCCCGAAACCTCACATAATATGGACTCGTAGGTTTCGGGGATCTATATTTATCGGAATTTGACCATTGACCTGCGAATCGTTGAAAAGATAAGATTTGTTTGTTTTCATATGAAAGCGTGACAGACTGTTTCTCATAAGAAAAAAATTTTACAGATCATATGAGAATTATGGAATAAATGGAAACGAATACTAAAACAAGAGAGAAAAAAAGCATACCGCAAATAAGTGAAAAGCGAAGAAAGATAGGAAATCTGTCACTTTTTGCGGGGATTTTCGCGCTTACGACAGCTTACTTTCATTTCTACAGCTGGTACAGTTTTCTTGCGCCCTACGGAACTCTTACGGCGGCGCTTTTTCTGATCGTGACCTTTTTCTGCTATGTGGATATCCGGTATGCGTTAAAGGATCCGGCCTTTTATCTGATGGCCTTCGCGGACCTTCTGGCACTGGTGAATCTGTTCGCGATTGGCTCGCATAAGGGCGCGATCCTGACGATCGCGGATTTTCTTCTGATCCTGTATCTGGCAAACAAGGTTCGGCTTTCTGACCTTGAGATCCTTGTTTCGTCCCTCTATATCGGGGCTTTCTTTATCTACTGGACGATTGATGTCAAGGGATACTTTAAGGGGTACAATACGAACTACGGCGGACTGGTGCTGATCTCGGGCTTTGTGTTTCTGATCTTTGCTGTGGAATATCTCTATCATAGGACCGTGAATCGGGTATCTTCATCCGGAGAACAAAAGCAAATAGATTCGGGAGGGTATATATCGGCAGGCGCAGCGTTGATGGATGTGCCAGGGAAGGTGGAAGAAAGAAAAAGAACATATGTTATTATTACAAGGATTCTCGAACTGATCCTGTTCTATATCGCTTTTCGTATCATTGCATGGTATCGGAGCCGCTGCGCTCTGATCGGGCTGATCGTCTTTCTGGTATTGTTTCTCATCCCCAGGAGCGTTTGGAAAAATAAGCTGCTGTACGGTCTGCTGGTCTTTTTCAGTACGGTAGGCTCGATCCTTTTTTCTATATTTTATGTTTTTCTCGGGATGTTTCGGGAGCAGGTTGAATTCCGGCTGTTCTATAAGGATCTGATCTCAGGCAGAGAAGAGGTCTGGGCGGAGCTTTGGACTGAATACATAAAGAGGCCGTTTACCGGGATCGGCTCTTCTTATGTTATGAAGTTAGAGTGGATGGAGGGGCTTTTCGAGGTCCATTCGGGCCTTTTGGATATTCTGATCGTACATGGACTTGTCGTTTTTATCATCACCTGTATGTTTCTTATTTTCCGGCTGCTTGCGATCCGGGAGGTCTGTGCTGCCGGCACTCCGGCAAAGGCAGCCGCAGCCGGGATCTATGCGATGCTTTTTACCGCGTTTCTGGAAAACTATATCATCGTCGCGCCCTTTTCGCTGATGCTGCTTCTTCTGTTTTCGTATGTTAACAGCTTAGAGATCCAGTGCGGTGACGATCCTTCGCTATAACGCAGGGGGCCTTTCCTGCTCGTCAATTTTCTTACATAATAAAGATCATTTAAGGATCCCTTTTGCCATCTCCGCTGCTTGTTCGGGTGTCATGTCGGAATTTTCTTTCATAAAGTAGTCGGCAAGCTGTTTAATATCATCTTTATGCTTCTCCTCAGTCCCCTGAGACACTCCCTCTGAAAAACCTCTGCTAAATATTACCTGACTCATTCCCGGCATAGTTGATACCTCCTCGTTTAGCTCCGGATTTGCGTTTGCCGGGGTATGTTCCTTGCTTTCACTAAGATTCGTACCGTCAGGGAAAGATAAAACAGCAATCTTAGCCTCTAATTCTCTGATGCGTTTTTCCGCAGCCTCTGCACGTTGACGCGCTTCCTCAGTTCTTTGCTGCTCGTCAAATATAGCGTCCATGATCAATGTTCTTTCCTTCATATAATCAGACCTCCATTACCTTGCCAAACATAAAATCATCCCTGAATTCCAGCTCTTCATAGGCTTTGAATTCAGTATAACTATTCTGATCACTCATAGCATAATTCTCCTTTCTGAGCAAATACCAGCAAACGAAGATTTCCTATCGTTTACCGTTTACGA
>JAFSXN010000189.1 GCA_017444015.1 Lachnospiraceae bacterium
CCGCCACGGTAATTTTCTGAATCAGGGTTTTTTCCTTGCGATTTTCCTCCACATAATTGAAAGAGAAAAACTCGCAAAAGTGCGTAAATTCAAGGATTGTCAGGTATTCTGCCTTGTTAGCAGAACCACAGTCTCCACATGAACCGTCATCGGAAACATATCGACCGGGCGGATCCGTTTTAAAGCATAACCATGAAGCGCGAGGTACTTCAGGTCTCTGGCAAGCGTCGCGGGATCGCAGCTGACGTAGATGAGCTTCTTCGGAGCGGCTTGGGCAATGGCGGAAAGAGCCCTTTCATCCATTCCCTTTCGGGGAGGATCGGTAACGATCAGATCCGCGTGAACATCACTCAGATGCGCCGGAAGATATTCTTCCGCAGCCGCGCAGATAAACTCCGTGTTGTCGATCCCATTGATCAAGGCGTTTCTTTTCGCGTTTTCGATAGCCTCGGGAACGATCTCCAGCCCGTGAAGGCGCTTTGCCTGCCCGGCAAGGCTCAGGGTGATGGTTCCGATCCCGCAGCAAAGATCCCAGACCTCTTCCTCTCCTGTCAGCTCCGCAAACTCTTGAACTGTCCGGTAGAGCTTTTCCGTCTGAATCGGATTGACCTGATAGAAGGAGGTCGGAGAAATCTCATATTCCAATCCCAGCAGTTGATCCCGGATCACAGTCTTCCCCCAGATCGTTACGGTTTTGGGGCCTAATATTACATTATTCCGCCTGTCATTCAGATTAAAAGCGATACTGACAAGCCCCGGAATCTCCCGCAGTCTGTTAACCAGCTCGTCCTGATGCGGCAGTCCGTTTTTGTTAAGATCGACTTTCTTCCTATTAATAATAAGGCAGACCATGATCTCTCCGGTCGCAAAGCCCTTTCGGATCAGAATGTGCCGAACGACTCCCTGACCGGTCGCCTCATCATAGGCAGGAACATGAAATTCCCTCATAAAATCCAGAACCACATCCAGGATGTTTTGATTCTCTTCGATTCCTAAATAACAATCGCTATTGCTGATGATTTCGTGCGTTCTTGTAATATAAAATCCTGATTTAACATAACTGTCGTTATCGTATTGTACCGGAAATTGGGTCTTATTTCGGTATCTCAAAGGATTATCCATTCCGATGATCGGTTCGAGGACCTTATCCACTAGCTCCGGTGAAAAGCCTCCGATCCGGATCAGATGCTCTCTGACCTTCTTCTGTTTAAAGGCAAGCTGCGCATTATAGCTTAAGGATTGAAGCTGGCAGCCTCCGCAGCGTTTCCAGACGGAGCAGACCGGCTTTACTCTGTCAGGCGAACCTGATAACAGCTCCTTTAAATGCGCATACCCGTAGCTTTTCCCTGTCTTGGTAACGATTGCCCGGACCCGGTCTCCGATCACCGCATCCTTAACAAAAAGGGTATAGCCCTCTACTCTGCCTATACCCTCGCCGTTATCGCCCATATCCTCTATCATCAAGTCCACTTCCTGATTTTTTTCCACCGGCAGCGGACGCCTTCGTTTTTCTTCCCGTTTATCCCTCATGACAACTCTCCCGTCTTTCGCAGATTGGAATCCAGCAGACGGTTGAAGCCGAGCCAACCGTTATTCGTCGTTGACCGGAAGATCTCCGTGAGCGTTTCCAGCTTTGCATCCGTATTATCCGCGAAATTCAAAGCAACCGCTTCCATCAGTGCCGGCTTTTTCGGAGATCCGAACTCATATTCCCCGTGATGGGCTAAAATACAGTGCTTTATCTCAGAAGCCAGCTTTACCGGGAACCCGTCGATCTCCTTTATCTTCTCTGAAACCATCTCAGAACCCATAACGATATGCCCAAGCAACTGCCCATCGTCCGTATAATCGTTTTCCGGAAACGCCGAAAGCTCCCGAACCTTTCCGATGTCATGCAGAATAGCGACAGAAATCAGCAGGTCCTTTTTCAGCATCGGGTAAGCCTTGGTATAGTACTCACAGAGCCTTGTCACGCTGAGAGTATGCTCCAAAAGTCCTCCGACGAAGCTGTGATGAACAGATTTCGCCGCCGAGGAGACCTTAAACTTCTTTATAAATTCCTCGTCCTTTACGAAGAACTCCTCGCAAAGCTGCTTCAGCCAGGTATTCTCAAGTCCGTTAATATAGGAAAGAAGCTCGTTATACATCCCATCGACGCTGTTCCCCGATACCGGAAGGTAATCTTCCTCAGAGTATTCTCCCGCTCTTGCCTTTCGGGCTCTTGTAATGCTGAGCTGCAGCGCGGAATTGAATTCCTTTACGGTACCGGTGATCGCCACATAGTCCATAGCCTCAAAATCATCGATCCCGGCAGAATTCGGGTCCCAGATCTTTCCGTCGATGGTTCCCGTCTTATCCTGAAGGATCACATTATCGTAAGCCTTCCCGTTTTTTGTAACAGCAGAAGTCCTCTGCTTTACCAGATAAATATCGTTGATATTATCACTTTCATGAAACGTCTGAATATACTTCATTCATCAACCATCCCTTAGTATCATATGTATAGGATACAAATAATTTTGTTTATAATCGTAATCACAGCTTCCCCAATACCACCTCGTAGGAAATATCGACGTATTCCTCTCTTCCCAGACGCTTGATGGTAACGGTCGTCGCGTCCTTCGGCTGGCTTTTCAGCATAGCATCCTTGTAATCCGAAAACGATGAGATCTCATTCGTGCCGAGCTTAACGATGACGTCGCCGTTCTGGATCCCTGCCTTCATCGCCGGAGAATCCGGTACGACCTGTTTGACATAGGCACCCTTGGGGATATTATAGAGATCCGAGATATCATCCGTTACATCCGTTCCCTGGATCCCGAGAAACGCGATATCCTGACCGTTTAAAATCTTTTCGATCATCGCCCGGATATCGGTAATCGAATAGGCCCGGACCAGATTCTTGGTATCCGCCGTACCTCCGTCGTGACAGATGATCCCTAAAATCTTCCCGTCAAAGTCGCAGAGCACTCCGCTTCCGTTTGTCGAGCCGTAGATATCCGTAGTCAGGATCGAAACATTCGTGTCCGTTTTATCTACAACGATGGAATTCGAGGTAATCTGACCGATCTCTATGGAATCCGATACACCCAGAGGATCGCCTACGGCTATGACCGGCTTGCCCTTGGTATCCCGGACCTTGCTGTTGCCAAGCTCTCCCATTTTATATTCGAGAGCCGTCGACTCCGGGATATCCTGAAGTTCGACCGCGACGACCGAAAGACCGGTATTGCTGTCTGATTTCTTCAAAGCGGCGGGAAGCCTCTCTCCGTCGCAGAAGGTCACCAGAATTTCATCCGCGTCCGTTACAACAGAGGTCCTTGCCAAGATCAGGAGCTCTTTTCCGTTATCGGCAAGAATCAGGCCGGTGGTCTGATTTCCCTTTTCATATTTATTGCTGAACCAGTCATTATCAGAAAAAACACCTGTTACCGTAACCAGGGACCGTGAAACATCCGCCGCCACATCCCCTAACTTCTGGTACAAAAGCGTATAGTCATTGATCTCAAACTGCTTTTCCGAAGCCTCAGAACCGACCTCCGTAAGCTCACCGCTGACAGAGACAAGGGATTCCTGACCGTTTCCGTTTCCGTTTTCGTCCTCTTCCTTTAACGCAACCTCTTTTTCCGCGACCCGGCTCTCCGCTTCCAATGCCCGGTTCAGTGCCATTTCTTTCCCGCTGGAACTTTTGTCCCTTGATTCCGTTGAGTCAACCGTCTCCTTCTCTTTAGGTGATACAGAGGCTTCCGAGACTTTTTCATCAGTCAATTTACCGGCAGCAAACGCAGAATCTGTTCGCCCACCAGCACCGGCCTCCTCTGCCTCCCGCTCTACCGTAGACGTTGACGTTGACATAGACGTTGCCGTTGTCGTTGATGCAGAAGCTGACGTCGAAGCAGATGCAGAATCTGACGAGGGCGTTTTCGTTAAACCTCCCGTTTCCACCTCCGCGGATACGGTTTCAGAACCCACTGTCTCGTTATTCTGCTCCGCAGACTGGTCCTCTCCGGTAAAGGTAAGCCTTACCTGATTCAGCTCGGGAACGGCAAAGTATTTCTCTACCGTTGGCAAGAGCAGGACATAGGTAAAGCAGGCAACCGTTCCGAATACGACCCCCAAAAAGATCGTAAACAGGGTTTTCAGAACTACCCGTCGTTTATTGACCGGCCTTTTTTTGATCGTCTCGGAAATCACTTCATAGGATTCGTTGTCTGTATGATTCTCAGAACTCATAGCTTTCTCTTTATAAAGATAAGAAATGTTCATATTCCCCGCCCATTACGGGGAAGGCTTCCGCTTTCTTTGCCGTCCTCTATCTCAGGAGACGCATAACTCTATTTATTATAGCCTATACGTATCGAAACTACAACCGCTAGATATGGGGTGGGACGGTGGGGCGGCTTATGAATGGCAACCATTAACAAAAAAATTAAATAGGAAACGAATTTATTCGTTTCCTATTGCGCCGATTGCGGAGCGCTGAAAGCGCCTTCCTTACCGCAATCGTGCGCATCAATAAGTATCGTAAACGAATTAATTTAATTCGTTTACGATACTTATTCATAGACTTGATCGTAAATATCTGCTAAACTTTTAAGTATGAATATTAAAGCAGCGCAGGCGCTGGAATACGAAAAAATACTGGAAATGCTGGCGGAAAAGGCTTCCTCGAAGGCAGGAAAGGATATGTGCAGAGGACTTCTTCCCTCTGTCAAGCCGGAGGTCATCGAGACCATGCAGCAGGAGACTGCCGACGCTCTTTCCCGGCTGATCCGAAACAGTGCGGTATCCTTCGGCGGAAGCATCGATATCCGGGGGATCCTTTCGGAGCTTAAGATCGAGCGGACTCTTTCTGCCGGGCAGCTTCTGACGGTCGCAAAACTGCTGGAAACCACCGCTAAGATCAAAGGCTATGGACGGACTGAATCCCATGAGGAGCCGGACTCTCTGACAGGATACTTCGAGGTTCTGGAACCGCTTAGCCCTCTTTGCAGAGATTTGAACCGCTGTATTATTTCCGAGGAAGAGATCAGTGATGAGGCAAGCAGCGATCTGAAGCATATCAGGCGGCAGATCCGTCTGACCGGAGATAAAATCCATTCCGAATTGACTCAAATGGTCAATAATAAGTACCGCTCCTACCTGCAGGACAGCGTGATCACAATGCGTAACGGTCGTTATTGTATTCCGGTACGTGCCGAGTATAAGGGAAATGTTCCCGGAATGGTACACGATCAGTCCGCAACAGCCTCTACCTACTTTATCGAGCCTGCTGCCGTCGTTGAACTGAACAATAAGTTACGGGAGTTAGAGATTGCGGAACAGGCGGAGATCGAAGCGATCCTTGCTTCCCTGAGCAAGGACTGCGCGGAGCATCTGAATGAGCTGACCACAGACAGCAGGACGCTGATCAAGCTGGACTTTATTTTTGCCAAAGGCTTTCTGGCGCTGGAGCAAAACGCCACGAAGCCGGTCTATAATGAGGAGGGCCGGATCAGGCTGCGTAAGGCCAGACATCCCTTATTGGATAAGAAGGCTGTTGTTCCTACGGATATCCATATCGGACGGGAATTCGGTTTTTCCATGCTGATCATCACCGGTCCGAATACCGGTGGAAAGACGGTAACTCTGAAAACCACAGGCCTTCTGACCCTGATGGGGCAGGCAGGACTCCATATCCCGGCGCTGGATCGCTCAGAGCTTTCCATCTTCCATAACGTCTACGCGGATATCGGAGACGAGCAGAGCATTGAGCAGAGCCTGTCCACCTTTTCCTCCCATATGAAGAAGATCGTTGAGATCCTAAAGAGAGCCGATTCCCGCTGTCTCTGCCTCTTCGACGAGCTGGGAGCGGGTACCGATCCGACCGAGGGAGCCGCGCTTGCTATCGCGATCCTAAACGACCTCCATAAACGGCACGTTACGACGCTGGCCACGACCCACTATTCCGAGCTCAAGGTCTATGCTCTCAGAAAGAAGGGCGTAGAGAACGCAAGCTGCGAGTTCGATGTTGAAACGCTCTCCCCGACCTATCGGCTTCTGATCGGGGTCCCGGGAAAGAGCAACGCCTTCGCGATTGCGGGGAAGCTGGGGCTTCGGGACTATATCATAGAAAACGCGAAGAAACAGATCGACAGGCAGGATGAAAGTCTTGAGGACGTTCTGACAAGGCTCGAGGATGAGAGGGTCAATCTGGAGAACATCCGAAACGAGATCGACGAGGAAAAGAAGGCGCTTGAAAAGCTGAAGAACGAATATGACGACCGGACAAAAAAGCTGAAGGATTCCAGAGAAAGGGTTCTGAAGGAGGCAAGGGAGGAGGCGGCCGAGATCCTGAAAGATGCCAAGGAAACGGCGGACGAGTCGATCCTTCTCTTCCAGCGCTCCGGCGGCTCAATCCAGGATATGGAGCGGCAGCGGGAAAAGCTCAGGAAAAAGCTGAACCGTGTAAATCAGGGAACTTCTGATCTGATCATAGCCGAAAAACCGCGGAAATCCAATAAACCGGCAGATTTTAAGCTAGGAGCCGATGTACGGATCCTCTCTATGAATCTGACCGGAACCGTCGCCTCTGCTCCCGATGCCAAAGGCAAGCTCTTTGTTCAGTGCGGGATTATGAAGATCGAGTCCAATCTGAACGATCTGGAACTGCTTCAACCGAAGGAAGAGAGCTCCCGGACGAAATATTCGACGAATACCTATGGACTTTCCAAGGCTTCAACGATTTCCGCGGAGCTGAATCTGATCGGAAAAACAACGGATGAGGCGCTGACGGAGCTGGAAAAATACCTGGACGATGCCTATCTGTCCCATCTCAGCACGGTCCGGATCGTTCACGGAAAGGGGACCGGGACCCTCAGGAACGCTGTCTGGAAGCAGCTCAAACGCCTGAAATACGTCGCTGACTTCCGACTTGCGGAGTACGGAGAGGGCGATTCGGGAGTGACTGTTGTAGATTTTAAGTAACAGGAGAACTAAGCATGGCTAATAAGCAGAAAATACTGATCGTTGATGATGACGCGAATATCGCTGAGATCATCTCACTCTATCTGACCAAGGAATGCTTCGATACCCAGGTCGCTTCTGACGGCGAAGAGGCGCTCAAAGCCTTTGAGTCCTACGGGCCGAACCTGATCCTTTTAGACCTGATGCTTCCGGGGATCGACGGATATCAGGTCTGCCGGGAGATCCGCGCCAAATCCACTACCCCGATCATCATGCTCTCCGCCAAGGGAGAGGTCTTTGACAAGGTCCTGGGGCTGGAGCTTGGGGCCGACGACTATATCGAAAAGCCCTTTGATTCCAAGGAGCTTGTGGCAAGGGTCAAGGCCGTACTCAGGCGCTGCGGCAGAAACGGCGCGCAGGAGCAGCAGTCCGAGGTAAAGGCCGTGGAATACCCGGATCTGACGATCAATCTGACAAATTATTCCGTTGTTTATTACGGAAAGTCCATCGATATGCCGCCGAAAGAGCTGGAGCTGCTCTATTTTTTGGCTTCCTCGCCCAATCAGGTCTTTACCAGAGAGCAGCTTCTGGACCATATCTGGGGCTATGAATATATCGGCGATACCAGAACTGTGGACGTACATATCAAGCGTCTGCGGGAAAAGATCAAGGACCATGATATGTGGCGGCTCTCCACGGTCTGGGGGATCGGCTATAAATTTGAAGTAAAATGAAACCATCCATATACCTGAAATTCATATTTGCATGGCTCATCTTCGGACTGCTCGGATTCCTGACAATCGCGCTGCTTTCCTCAAGGCTTACGCTGAACTATCTGATCACGGATAACGCGAATGCCCTCTACCGGGAGGCAAACCTGATCTCCAACCAGTATACCCAGAGCCTGAGCAGCTCCCAGCTTTCCACGGAGGATGTTACGCTGCAGCTGCAGGCCATCGATCATTTTACCTCCTCGGTCGTCTGGATCGTCAATAAGGACGGACAGGTCATCTATGATTCCAGAAACGCCTCGGAGGGCGCTGAGACAGCGGATTTTGTCATCGAGGGCTTTGACGCGACGGATATCGGCAGCAAAAACTATATGATCGGCACCTTCTATGACAGCTTTCCTCAGGAGATGCTCTCGGTCCTCTCCCCGATCAATAACGGTTTCCAAGTGGTCAGCTACGTCGTGATCCATACGCCCTACGCGGAGATCGTAACGAGAAAGGATGAGCTGTTAAACATCGTTTATATCACGGGCGGGATCCTTTACCTCCTTTCGCTGATCCCGCTTATTGTCTTTACCTTTGCCGTCTACCGGCCGATCAAGAAGATCGCTGCCGCGACAGGCGAATACGCAAACGGAAATCTGGATTATTCCATAAAGCATACAGGCTCCGACGAGATCGGAAAGCTGGCGGATTCCCTGAACTTTATGGCCAGCCGTCTCTCGGAGTCCGAGGAGGATCAGAAGCGCTTTATCGCAAACGTCTCCCACGACTTCCGCTCGCCTCTGACCTCGATCCGGGGCTATCTTGAGGCTATGGTGGACGGGACGATCCCACCGGAGCTGCACGAAAAGTATATCAACATCGTCTTAAACGAAACCGGGCGACTGACAAAGCTGACCAACAGTCTCCTGTCCTTAAACAACCTCTCGGATAAGGGGATGCTCTTGGAAAAGACGGATTTTGACATTAATTCCGCGATCAAGCATACCGCCGAGACCTTTGAGGGGACCTGCAAGCAGAAGCTCCTTCGGATCCGGCTCATCCTGACCGGGGATACCATGTTTGTTTACGCGGACAAGGGCAAGATCGAGCAGGTCGTTTATAACCTGATCGACAACGCGATCAAATTCAGCAATCAGAATTCGGAGATCAAGGTCGAAACGACCGAAAAGAACGAGACGGTCTTCGTCTCGGTAAAGGACAGCGGGATCGGGATCCCGAAGGAAAGCGTGAAATATATTTTTGACCGGTTCTATAAAAGCGATAACTCCCGGGGCAAGGACAAAAAAGGAACCGGCCTCGGGCTTTCGATCGTCAAGGAGATCTTAAACGCCCACAACGAAAATATCAACGTCATCAGCACCGAGGGCGTCGGGAGCGAATTTATCTTTACCCTGCCAAAATCCAGAGAATTCAATGATTGACAGCCTGATCCCAGCTCAGCCTGTGGAGCTCGCCATAATGCTGCATCCCGGGGAAGCCGTTCTGCCGCAGGGCCTCGTAGAGTACGATCGAAACGGCGTTGGAAAGATTTAAGGATCTGGTTTCCGGAAGCATCGGGATCCTGACGCAGTTCTCCGCGTTTTCCACCAAGAGCCTCTCCGGGATCCCCGCGCTCTCCTTTCCGAACATCAGAAACGCGTCCTCCTCATAGCTGACCTCGGTATAGGTTTTCCGGGCCTTTGTCGTCACCATATAGAGCTTCGGATGTCCGTTGACCTCCAGAAACTCCTCCAGATTGATATAACGCCTGTAATTTAATTTATCCCAGTAATCCAGACCCGCTCGTTTGATGCTCTTCTCATCCAGATGAAACCCCAACGGCTCGATCAAATGAAGAAAAGACCCGGCAGCAACACAGGTCCTTCCTATATTTCCGGTATTCGCCGGCATTTCCGGTTCTAAAAGCACGACACCGATCATCTGCCCTTTGTCCCTCCGGCACCGTTTCTCAACTTTTCCACAAAGGCGGACAGCCGCTCCATCGCTATCTTCAGCTTTTCCAGAGAATACGCATAGGAAATCCGGATAAAGCCCTCTCCGCTGTCGCCGAAGGCAGAGCCCGGGACCACCGCAAGATTCTGGTCGTCCAACAGAGCATACGCAAATTCGTCTGAAGTCATATTAAATTCCTTGATACATGGGAATACATAAAAGGCTCCGTAGGGCTCGAAGCAGGAAAGGCCCATCTTCTGAAAGGCATCCATCAGAAATCTCCGCCGCTGATCATAGGATTCGCACATCCGCTTTACATCGTCGTCCCCGTTCCTTAAGGCTTCGACCGCCGCGTACTGACTGGTCGTAGGGGCGCACATAATGGCAAACTGGTGTATCTTCGTCATCTGGCTGATGATCTCCTTAGGTCCGCAGGCATAGCCGAGCCGCCAGCCCGTCATGGCATAGGCCTTGGAAAATCCGTTGATCAAAATCGTCCGTTCCTTCATTCCCGGGAAGGAGGCGATGGAAACGTGCTTTCTGCCGTAGGTCAGGTCGGCATAGATCTCATCCGACAGCACGAAAATATCCTTTTCGACGCAGATCTCAGCGATTCCCGAAAGATCCTTCTCCTCCATGATCGCCCCGGTGGGGTTATTGGGAAACGGCAGGACCAGGACCTTGGTCTTCTCCGTAATCGCAGATAACAGCTCCTCCTCGGTCAGCCTGAACTCATTCTCGTTCTTTAACTCAATGATCACAGGCTTCGCGTCCGCAAGAATCGCGCAGGGCTCATAGGAAACGTAGCTTGGCTGCGGAATCAGGACCTCATCCCCCGGATCAATCATGGCCCGAAGACCGATATCGATCGCCTCGGAGCCTCCGACCGTTATGATGACCTCGCTCTTGGGATCGTACTCGACGCCGATCCTTCGCCTGATATAATGGCAGATCTCCTCCCGAAGCTCCATCAGCCCGGAATTTGAGGTATAGAAGGTCCGGCCCTTCTCTAAGGACCAGATCCCTTCGTCCCGGATATGCCAGGGCGTATCAAAATCCGGCTCTCCGACACCGAGAGAGATAACTTCCTTCCGCTCGCTGGCGATATCGAAGAATTTCCGGATCCCCGAGGGCTTTAACGCTGCCGTCTTTTTTGATATCGGATCTCTCATGGCGTCATTATGATCCTTTCATCATCGTATTTCTCGTGCAGGATCGTTCCGTGATCCTTATATTTCTTTAAGACAAAGTGAGTCGAGGTCGAAAGCACCGACTCAAGCGTCGACAGCTTCTCTGTCACAAAGGTCGAGACCTCCTTTAAGGTCTTTCCCTCCAGGGATACCAGCAGATCGTAGCCTCCCGAAATCAGATAGGTCGCCTCGACCTCCGGATATTTATAGATCCTCTCGGCAATGGAATCAAAGCCCTTGCCCCTCTGCGGCGTGACCCGTACCTCGATCAGCGCGTTTACCCGCTCGCTCGTTACTTTATCCCAATCGATCAGGGTATGATAGCCGCAGATAATCCCCTCCTTTTCCATAACCTCAAGCTCATTGGCCACATCCGCTTCATTCATCCCAAGAAGAACAGCCAGTTCCTTCAGGTCGATCCTGCTGTTCTTTTCGATAAAGGTTAAAATTCTCTCTCTCATTCTCTTCTCCCTCTCAAAGCACTTTATACAGCTCATCCGTCTTCGGCGGCTCTAAATACCGGATCTCGTCTCCGTTCCGAAGGATCCGGTCATTTCCCTTCGTGATCTTTCCGATGACCCCCGCGGAAATTCCTTCCTCTGCCAGAGCCCGTACGATATCATAGCCGTTCTCCGCGGTGATCAGCATCGAACCGCTGGAGATCAGCTCATAGGGATTGATCCCGAAAAACTCACAGATCTCAATGGATTCCTGTCTTACCGGGATTTCCCTCAGATCGACCGAAAGTCCGACATGACTGGCCTCAGCGACCTCCCACAGCGCGCCGAAGATCCCGCCCTCGGTGACGTCATGCATGGAATGCACCTGATAACCGCAGGCGATCCTGGCATCCTTTACCACGGATAACAGGCTCGAAAAGCCTTTTGCCTCTTTAATGAACTCCTCGCTAAAGCGCCCCCCAAGCTCCTCTTCCTTTTCTTTCGCAAGGATCGAGGTCCCCTCGAGGGCGATCCATTTTGTTACGATAATATCGTCTCCGGGCTTTGCTCCTGCCGTCGTAATCAGACGGTCCTTTTTTACCTTTCCGATGCCCGTCACCGTAATTACCGGCTGATTGACCACTCTGGTCACTTCTGTATGTCCGCCGATGGTCTGGATCCTTAATTCCTCGCAGGTCTCCTCGACCTCACGCATCATCTCGGAAAGCTCCGACTCTTCCGTTCCCTCGGGAAGCAGAACGGACAGCATCACGCCGATCACCTCCGCTCCGGAAGAGGCTATGTCGTTTGCGGTAACGTGAACCGAAAGAGCGCCGATATCCTGTGTCGTCCCGGTGATCGGGTCTGTGGAGAGCACAAGGACCTCGTCCTCCGTAAGCTGTACCGCGGCACAGTCCTCTCCAACGCCGGCTCCGACCAGGATCTCATCCCTTTTGTATTTTATCTGCTTTATGATCGAACGCTTCAGCACGGTCTCGGGGACCTTGCCGATCTTTAAACTCATAGGATCTATTCTCCCTGCAGTTCAGCTTCTGCCGCTGCCTGCGCTTCAGCAAGCGCCATCGCGTAGGCTGCCGCCGCCGCTGCCTGCTCCTCCGCCGAGGGTTCTGTCGCCTGGGTGGGTACCTGCGGAATCAGCATCTGCGTAAGGTCCATCGGCTGTCCTGCCGCTGCCGCCTGCAGATTATTGATTGTACTCTTTACGGTATCCAGATCCCCGGTAGCGATCGCCGCCCGGACCATCTCCGAGATCGCCGCGTCATCCGCCTTCGTTCCCACCGTAACGGTCTTGGGAACCATCTTATAGGTACTCTTGTTGATCTGGATCCGCTCCGTCTCCACGCCGTCTACCTTGACGATCTTCCAGAGCTCGCCGACATAGCCGGTATGAGCCGACTGAGAGGAAATAGAACCCACCGGCTGGGAGCTGTCGCCGACGATATTCACTCCCTCCGGATCGGTCCTGGAAAGTTCAACGCTCTCAAAGGAAACGGTCCGGTTTTTCGGCCTGGTCTCTACCCCGTAGATCGTAAAATAGATTTCCTTGCTGTCTGTTGTATAGCCTTCGATATAGATCGGATTATCCAGATTGTTTGTAAATTTAAAATCTTTCGCGGTTCCGGCGATTGCCGCGTCCGAGGACAGATCCACGTAGGTAACGATCATGGAATGATTGTAGCGCTCGTCGACCTGAAGCTCCGCCCGAAGCACCGCGTTATACAGAGTCGAGCTGACCTGACAGATCCCCCCGCCCAGGCTCTCGACCACCAGTCCGTTTACATAGGAGCCCGCCAGGAAATAACCGTTTTCCTCCGTAAAGGGGCTGACCGCGTTGTATACAGAGAACTGCTCTCCCGGATAGAGCATTGTACCGTTGATCAGCTTTGTCCCGTTTCTGACGTTTCCCGAGCGGTCGGCACCGGAGCTGGAAAAGCTGGTATGGAAGGTCCCGAGAACGTCCGTCATCATCAGAAAATCCTCTTCGCTGCTGTGGGCGTTGGTTTCCTTAACATCCAGTTCCACCGTCAGATCGGAATCCTTCAGCGCCGAAGCCCCGTTCAGGATCTTGTCCACCGAGGACTCTACCGTGATCTGATAGCCGGCTTCTCCCTCTTCAAGAACGATAAAAGCGCCGTTTTCCCGCTTTACCTTCGCGTTTTTCGGCGTAATATCATATTTTTTAGCTTCTGCCTCTACCGCGGCCCTGACCTTATTTTTGTCAAAGGAGATCTCGACCGGATAGACCTCGCTCTCATGCTCCAGATCCTTTAACATTTTATACCGGGCGACGATATTCCCGGACTTGCCAAGCGCAAGCGCCTGATTCAAAATCTCTTTATTGGACCAGGAAAGTCCCAGTGCGGAAGCCTCCATTGTCGTTTTATTCTCGTTTACGGAGACCAGAGTGACCTGCTTCTTAGCCAGGCCGTTCACGTAGTCCGAGATGGCTTTTTCCGCCTCGATATAGTTCATTCCCGAAAGCTCGACGGGTCCCGCGAAGATACAGTCGGCGATCCTGCTCGTCAGGTCCATGGATATCTCATTTTCCGTTCCGGAAAAGCTCCCCGCCGCATCCGAGGTCTGATAGGAGGTCCCCAGGCTCTCCGTAGAGCTGCCCTCTGCTTTGACCGTTTCGGTTTCTCCAGGCTTTGCCTCCTCTTTGGCAGCTCCGTCGCTCTCTCCGTCCGCAAGGCCGACGTTTGCTCCCCCGACCTTGATCGTATAGTCCTTCGCAAGAACCCTGACCGGCAGGAAAAGCACAGCTAAAAGAAGCCCTAAGCTCAGCACCCGGGCTATCTGATTTATACGTAAGGAACGACTGATTCTTTTATGTATCTGGCCAGTTACCCTTATATTCATATTGTCCCCCTGACTCCGTCGTCTGTTGTCGGTTTTCGGTTTTCGGTTTTCGGTTGTCGGTTATCGGTAGTCGGTAGTCGGTTGCCTGTTGTCAGTTTTCAGTAATCGATAATCGGTAGTCGATAACCGGTAGTTGGTAGTCCGCTTTCGGAAACGATATCTGCCCGGTCCGTCCGAACAGTCACCGGAAACGGCTATATATAGCACGCAGATAACCATTGATCTACCAGATATAGTATAGCACACCCACCAAAAATTGACACCGATAATATATTGTTCTATTATAATAGGAAACGAATTTATTTTACAAAAACGCGCGTATTTTGTACGTTTACTATCATTCGTTTACGATACCTCGGTATCAGACCGCGATCAGGGACAGGATCGTCGGAATGATCATAGCCAAAACCAGAACGATGATGATGACCGCCGAAATAATTTTTTTTGTTCTGCTGTTATTGAAATTCATCATTGCTTTCTACCTCTCGAAAGGATTATAAATGTTTTTTCCTATTTTTACAACCATTGCCCTTGTATTCGCTGTTTTTTCCTTTTATATGAAGCGGTCCGTAAAAAACGTCGATAAGGACAACCGGGAATTCTGGGAAAAGGAGCTTCGGGCCAATTCCGTGAGACGGCAGCCTTTAACGGATATCGTTTACATTGAGCCGGATCTTTCCGCCCTTCCCTTTGATGAAACCAGCACCGATGATAATATCGTTGACTATCAGAACAGGATCCGGGCGCTTGCCGACAAAAAGATCGTCAATCTCTCCGGGATTTCCAATACGGACCTGAAGTTAAAATACGGGGCTGCCAATCTGGACTATCTGTCCTCCTGCGACGAAAACTATATGGAGTTAGTCAAATATCTGTATCTCTGGGCAAATTATCTGTTGAATGAAGGAAAGACCGCCGAGGCAAAGCAGATTTTAGAATACGGCGCGACCCTTCCCACCGATGTCAGGGCACACTACAAGCTGCTTGCGGATCTCTATGTAGAGGAATTCGATTTCGAGGCCCTGGACCGCCTGACCGAAGCGGCAAAAAAAATTCCCTCCTCCGCGGGAGAAGGGATCGTGGAAATGCTGCAGGCGATCAATGTGGTCTGATCTATTTTGAATACTGTTTGCAATATTTTGTCAGCCGGCACTTCTCGCACTCCGGTCTCTGGGCCTTGCAGATCTCTCTTCCGAAGGTAATGATCTGAATATTCCATGAAATCCAGTGGTCCTTTGGCAGAGCCTTCATCAGATCAAACTCGATCTTTACCGGATCCTCCTCCTTCGTCAGCCCCAGGCGCTTTGAGATCCTCTTTACGTGAGTATCCACGACGACGCTCGGATCGTGAAAGATATTGCCCCGGACGACGTTGGCAGTCTTTCGTCCGACGCCGGGAAGCCCGGTCAGCTCCTCGATGGACCGGGGAACCTCGTCTCCGTATTCAAAGTGCAGCTTTTTACAGCAGGCAATGATATTTTTCGCCTTGTTATGATAAAAGCCCGTAGAATGGATATCCTGCTCCAGCTCCGAAAGGTCGGCTTTTGCAAACGCCTCGATGGACGGATATTTCTGAAACAGATCCTTCGTTACGATATTGACCCTCGCGTCCGTGCACTGGGCGCTTAGAATCGTTGCGATCAAAAGCTGCCAGGCAGTTTCGTGCTCCAGCGCGCACTCCAGATCCACGGAGTACTGCTCGTCCAATATTTCAAGTATTTCCTTCGTTCGTTTCGATGCCATAATAATTTCCTTTTCCTGTCTGTTCTCCTTTTTAGGGGTATTATCATTCATTTACTTTTCATTGCCGATTTGCCAGACTCACAAACCAGGTTCCGGTATGTTTGCTCTGTCAGAAGGCGTCTGTTCATTGTACTTTAAGAGCTATGATAGCAGAGAGAGCGCCTCTGTATCCGCGATCAGCGTGAAATCCGAGTGAAATTGCAGGATCGAGGCAGGGACCTTCGGCGTTACCGGACCCGTAAAGGCTTCCTTTACGATCTCCGCCTTGGCCGCGCCCGACACCAGCATGATCACCTGCTTTGCCTGTAAAATATCCCGGATCCCCATGGTATAGGCAAAGCGCGGTATATCCTCCTCCCTCTCAAAAAACCGGCTGTTTGCGCGGATCGTCGCCGGACTCAGCCGGACCTTATGCGTTCCTAATGGAAAGCTGTCTCCCGGCTCATTAAAGGCGATATGGCCGTTTGGCCCCAGTCCCAGAAGCTGAAGATCGATCCCGCCAAGCTCCTTGATCAGCCGGTCATATTCCTCGCATTCCTGCTCCTCGTTTTCTTCCAGACCGTCTGGGATATGCGTATTTTCGGGAGCAAGATCGACCCTGTCAAAGAGATTCTCCTTCATAAAAAAGGCATAGCTCTGTTCATTTTCCGCCGATAAGCCGACGTATTCATCCAGATTTACGGTACGGACCTCCTTGAAGCTCACTCTGCCCTCGCTATAGAGCAGAGACAGTCTCCGGTAGGTTCCTAAGGGGCTCGAGCCCGTGGCAAGGCCCAGGACCGCATCCGGCTTTTTTGCTATGAAATTCGCGATCCGCTCCGCCGCGATACGGCTGATATCCTCATAGTCCTCTGCCCTTATGATTCGCATAGCCTGCCCTCCCGATAAACCCTCTGACGTTGAAGCGCCGCGTTACAAACCACAAAATCCGCTCTTTTTCCTTCCTCGATCGACCCTGTTTCCGGCTCCCGCCCGACAGCCTCCGCGGGAACCAGAGTCGCCGCATGGATCGCTTCCTCTTTCGGGATCCCGAAGCTCACCGCATTCAGCATACAGTCATACAGATCTGTCGCCGAAGCAGCGATCGTCCCGTCCTTTAAGGTCAGGCGCCTTCCGGACAGAAAGGTTTCCTGCCCGCCAAGCTCATAGGTCCCATCCGGCATTCCCAGGCACCTTGCCGCATCCGAAATCAGACAGAGCCTGCCGGGAAACAGCTGAAAGGCGACTCTGACCGCGCTTTCGTGAACGTGGATCCCGTCACAGATCAGCTCCGCCCGGACATCCGTTCTCTCCGCGGCAGCCCCGATCACGCCGGGATTTCTGTGGTGAAGCCCGGGCATGGCGTTAAACAGATGGGTGACCTGCCTGGCACCTGCCTCAAAGGCCAGTCTTGCCTGCTCATAGTCCGCGTCCGTATGGGCGACGGAAACCGTACAGAGGTCAGAGGCCCTGCGGATAAAATCCAGGGCGTTTGGAAGCTCCGGAGCGACACAGGCAATCCGGATCAGACCGCCGCTTTCCTCATAGAGCTCCTGAAATATCTGAAAGTCCGGAGCAAGCAGATAGGCCGCGTTCTGCGCCCCCTTCCTCTTCTCTGAAAAAAAGGGACCCTCCATATTGATCCCAAGGAGCCTTGCGGAATCTTCAGGATCCTCCTCGTAAAGCCGCTTCGCGACGGCATAAATCTCCTTCAGTCTCGCAGGCGGCAGGGTCATCGAAGCAGGAGCAAAGGACGTGATTCCTCTGGACAGTAAATACTTTCCCATCCGAAGCAGTCCGTCGTAATCGGCATCGGAGAAATCCGCCCTCGAATTGCCGTGGGTATGAACGTCGATCAGTCCGGGGATCACATACGCGCCCCCAAGATCTACAACGTCCAAAGCCTTTACTGCCTTAGGATCCTTTCTATTCTCATCCGTCAGAGGATTTTCCCCGGCTGTTCCATCGAAAACAAAGTCCGATGCTGTTTTCTTCTCATTTTCCGGGTAAAAGAACAGACGGGAAAACAGGCCGTTTTCTACCTCAAAGCCGCCGTAGGAGAAGCCCTCTTTTCTGTTTCGAAAAATATACGCATTGAGAAACCTCACAGAAAAATCCTCACTTATTGTAAACGAATAAAAACATGATATACTATCCACAAAAATACAGAGGAGAACTTGCTATCGTGGATAAAATCATTTCTTCCTTCGCCCTGAAGGGACGGGCAATCTCTGAGAAACCCTTCGGTCAGGGCCATATCAATAAAACCTGGCTGGTCGAGACCGACACAGGAGCGCGGTATATCCTGCAAAAAATAAATAACAATGTTTTTAAAGACGTCCCGAGCCTTATGCAAAACGTTTCCGCGATCTGCTCCTATTTAGCCACGCAGGTACAGGATCTGAGAGAATGCCTGCGGCTTGTAAGGACCCTTGACGGAAAAGACTATCTGACAGACGAGGAGGGCAGCTGTTTTCGGGTCTATGAATATATCGAGGACAGCATCTGCCTTGAAAAAGCCGAATCTCCGGCCGATTTCTACGAAAGCGCCGTTGCCTTCGGCCGCTTCCAGAAGCTCTTAGGCTCCTTTCCCGCGGATACCTTACATGAAACGATCCCTGATTTTCATCATACGCCGAAGCGCTTTCTGAATCTCAAAAAAGCTATCGAAGAAGACAGCTTCCACCGGGCAGAGAGCGTCCGGCCTGAGATCGAGTTCTACCTTTCTCTAAAAAAGGAAGCCTCCGTCCTTCAGGACAAGCGGGACTCAGGTGTCCTTCCGCTCAGGGTTACCCACAATGATACGAAGCTCAACAACGTCATGTTCGATCGAACCACCAGAAAAGCCCTCTGTGTCGTCGATATTGACACGGTCATGCCGGGGCTTGCCGCCTATGATTTCGGAGATTCCATCCGCTTCGGGGCCTCTACCGGGGCCGAAGACGAACAGGATCTGAGCAAAGTCTCCCTGGATCTGGAGCTGTACCGGACCTATACGGACGGCTTTGTCACGGCCTGCGATGTTCTGACCGACGAGGAGATTAAATCCCTTCCCTTTGGCGCAAAGCTGATGACTTTAGAGAACGGGATCCGGTTCTTAACGGATTACCTGGAGGGCGATCACTATTTTTCGATCGCCTATCCGGAGCATAACCTCGTCCGCTCCCGTACGCAGTTAAAGCTCCTTCAGGAAACGGAACGAAAATGGGATCAGATCCAGAACATTTTCAAATAACAATGTTTCCACCTGTGCGGTTGCCGTGTATGATGAAATCTGCATACTGCTTGCAGTATGGCAGATTTCATCATACACGAGCAACCCACCTCCAAATGAGCAAAACGATTTGCGAAGCAAATCTTTAAGCACGCGAAGCGGGCGGTTTTGCGAATGTCTGTGGCGGGTTGGATTGCCTTGGCAATCCAACCGCACAGGTGGAAAATATTTTGAACCGAAAAAGTGGGCCGAGGTTCTCTTCGGCCCACTGCGTGCCTCCCGATATATTATCCCATCACAACCTCAACCTGATACTCTTTCACACCCTCCTCAAAGGGAATCACCGTACCTGCGACCGCTTTTCCATTGACGACAAGCGACTTCACGCCCTTTTCGACGCCCTCCGGATTCTTTACCGAGATCATATAGCTCCCGCCCCGGTACTCCCTTGTCAGCGTAAAGTCTCCGAAATCCTTCGGGACGCAGGGATCGATCGAAAGCCCGTGATGCGTCGGATACAGGCCCAGAATATATTGGGAAATATTGACAAAGGTCCAGGCCGCAGTCCCCGTCAGCCAGGAATTCTTCCCCTCGCCGTGGAACTTCGCGTCCCGCCCCGCAACCATCTGGCAGTAAATATAGGGCTCCGTCCGGTGGATCTCGCTGATCTCCTCGATATAGGCAGGACAGGTCTTCCGATATACCTCAAAGGCCCGGTCGCCTCTTCCGATCACGGTCTCCGCGATACTGATCCAGGGATTGTTGTGGCAGAAGATCCCGGCATTCTCCTTATATCCGGGCGGATAGGAGGAAACCTCCCCCAGCTCCTCGTGGTATCTCGTATAAGCCGGCTGTAAGATCATAACGCCGTACTTTGTATCTAACCTCTCCTTCACGGAATCCAGAGCCTGCTTCGCCTCGCCGCTCTCGACCCCGACTCCCGCCAGAACGCAGAAGCCCTGCGGCTCGATATAGATCTGTCCCTCCTCATTCTCGTGACTGCCGACCTTATTTCCGTTCGAATCATACGCCCGGACAAACCATGCGCCGTCCCAGCCCGCAGGCGAGAGCAGGACCTTTTCCATCTCCGAGGCCTCTTTCCTCGCTCTCTCCGCTTCAGTCAAATCCCCCTTCAGCTCGCAGAGATCGGCGTACTCTCTTCCGTATTTCACAAACATCCCGCCGATGAAGACCGACTCCGCCACCGGTCCCTCCGAGGGCCCGAAGGTCTGGAAGGATTCGCCCGGATGCAGCGAATGACAGTTCAGATTCAGACAGTCGTTCCAGTCCGCTCTGCCTATTAACGGTATCCCGTGCGGTCCCTTATGGGTCGCGATATAATCAAAGGAGCGCTTCAAATGCGTAAGTAACGGTTTTGCCTTGCTCTCATCGTTATCAAAGGGCACCGGCTCATCCAGGATCGAAAGATCCCCGGTCTCCCGGATATAGGCGCCGGTCCCCGCGATCAGCCAGAGCGGATCGTCGTTGAAGCCGCTGCCGATATCGGAATTGCCCTTCTTAGTCAGGGGCTGGTACTGATGATAAGCCGAACCATCCTCAAACTGGGTCGAGGCGATGTCGATGATCCTCTCCCTCGCCCGATCGGGAATCAGATGTACAAAGCCCAGCAGATCCTGGCAGGAATCTCTAAAGCCCATCCCTCTTCCGATCCCGCTCTCATAATAGGAAGCGGAACGGGACATATTGAAGGTCACCATACACTGATACTGGTTCCAGATATTGACCATCCGGTCGACCTTCTCGTTTCCGGAGCTTACCGTAAACTTCGAAAGCAGACCCTTCCAGTAGTCCGAAAGCTCAGAAAATGCTTTCTCTACATCTGCCTCCGTCTTATATTTATTCAGGAGCGCCCAGGCTTTCTTCTTATTAATAATACCGTAGCTTTCCCACTTATCGTCCTCCGCATTTTCAATATACCCGAGTACAAAAATAAAGGTTTTTTCCTCACCAGGCTTTAAGCTCAGGTTGATCTGGTGCGAAGCGATGGGCTGCCAGCCGCTTGCGACCGACCCGGTACATTTTCCGTTTTCCACTGCCTCCGGCTCTCCTGCTCCCCGGTAAGCGCCAAGGAAAGCGTCCCTGCTGGTATCAAAGCCGTCGATCGGGGTATTGACAGAATAGATCGCGTAATGATTCCTTCTCTCGCGGTACTCGGTCTTATGGAAGATGGTCGAATCCACGATCTCAACCTCGCCGGTCGAGAAATTCCGCTGGAAATTCCTGCTGTCGTCGTCCGCGTTCCACAGGCACCACTCGACATAGGAAAATAACAATACCGTCCTGTCGGAAGCAGAATCGTTTTTCAGCATCAGACTGCTTATCTCGCAGGCATCCTCCATAGGAACAAAGGTCAGGAGAGAAGCGGAAAGCTCATTTTTTGAGGAATGAAAACGGCTGTAGCCGATCCCGTGCCTGCACTCATAGGAATCCAGCGGCGTTTTCGTCGGCTGCCATCCCGGATTCCAAACCGTATCCCCCTCTTTAATATAGAAGTATTTCCCGTTGATATCCATCGGTACGTCATTATAGCGGTACCGCGTAAGCCTTAAGAGCTTTGCGTCCTTATAAAAGGTATAGCCGCCGCAGGTATTCGACAGAAGCGTAAAGAAATCCTTACAGCCCAGATAATTGATCCAGGGAAGCGGCGTTTTCGGCGTCGTTATAACGTACTCGCGGTTTGCATCGTCAAAATATCCAAATTTCATTCCTCTCTCCATTCCGGCGGCCAGCCCGCCTGTTACTTGATCAAATCGAGCAGGAAAAGTCCCCTGCGATCGAGTAGGAGGCGCTTTTTTCTCCTACTCGCGGCGGACCGCCAGCCGCAACGCGGCAAATTCCTCCTGGCGGGCCTGCACAATCGAGTAGGGGTGATGAAATCCCCCTACTCGCCCGCGAGCCGCGCCCCGACAAAGTCGGGATAATTCCTCTGCGCGGCTCTGCGATAAAAAAGAAGGAGTGTCGCTCTCCCGCAACACTCCTTAGATTATATCGAAAACAACCCGGTAATTCAATCGGATTTCAGTTCAAGTTTATCGAAGCTCAATGTTTTCTCTCCCCATCCAACGCGCTCTGCTTTTCCATCCCTTCTTCCCGCCTGATCGAAACCTCTCTTGGCGCATCAATCATCACATTGATCCGGTTTCTGGAATCTCCCCGCTCAACCTTGATTGAAATATTCTCTCCGATTATAAGTCTCTCTCCGTCCTTTAAAATCAGTTTTAACATTCTTTTCTCCCTTTACAACCCTTTCCTTTTCATCCTCGCGAACGTAATTGCCGCTTTCTACAAAACAAAACGTACCGGAATTGCGTTTTTAGTTAAAGAGCAAGTTCCTTAAGCGATATCACAGGTCTGGTATATCCTGCTATTATCTCAAGCTTCAATAAGTTCGCCATGAATATACCCTCCCATTCCTCCGGTGCCATATCCAAACACATTGCCATAACTATCCGTAAATCTAATAGTTTCTGTGGTTCTCAGATCTTGAAAGGCAGCAGCCCATATCGTTCCTTGTATTAAGCCTTCTTACGCGGTTCTACTTTACTTCTCTTCATCAATTTGGTAAGATTAGTACGAAAGTTGGATTTTCGTACTTCTCAACAAGGGAGCCTTTAAGGCAATGTCGCAAACTATATAAAACTACGAGGAGGATACCGCTATGCTGACAGTATTACGTCCAAAATCACAAATCACGATCCCAAGCAATATCATCTCCAGTCTGGGACTTAAAGAAGGGGATCAGCTGGATATCTGCGAAGATCACGGTGCCATTCGCCTAATACCCGTAGCGGTTTATCCCAAGGAATATATAAAGCAGCTACATACCGAAATCAGCCAGTTAAAGGAGGATATACAGAACGGGAAGCATCCAGTTTTTAACAATCTGGATTCGCTCTTTGCTGATCTGGATGCTGATACGGAGGAATAATAATGCTCAGGATCACTTATTCAGATCGCTTCGTGAAGCACTATAAAAGACTATCCCCACAGGAACAAGAACAGTTCAAACAAAAACTTACGCTATTTGTTTCCAATCCATATCACCCCTCACTTCGTGTTAAACGCATTCAGGGGACAAATGATTTGTTTGAGTTAAGTGTAAACATGGACATTCGCGTGATCTGTTATTATGAAGGTGTCGACCTTGTAGCTCTTGTGGATATAGGGCACCACGATATACTGCGCGGTTTCTAACAAAGCAGTCTAATTTCCAGGCAAACAGATCAATATCTGGATTCCCATCCAGTTCGTGATATAATAAAAAAGCCTCGGATGATATCCCAAGGGTTTGTCTTTATCGTTCTTTACCTCGTATAATGCAAAATCCGCTTTCTGGTGGCTTTCAGGTTCTCTTTCCATCGTTGGAAATCTCCCGATACTGTCATAGTACTCTGACCTCAGTAGATGTTCCTCATGTTATGTTAGAGGGTAATAGTTCTTATAGCCATGTTCGTCCAGATATGGGATCACCTCCTGCTGAATCAGTTCTGTGATTCCGAGAACAATAAATGTATCAACCGGTATCGTATCAATGCTTACCACCGGTATTCCATCAATCTCCTCAGGATTTCCTGTCGGAAACCAGGTTTTGCCTGCAGGCTTGCCGACCGCGAAAGATATAGGCTGTTTTCCTGTAAGATGAGCGATAGCCTCCCTCGCCCCTACAGCTATTACCTGTGCGCCATAGATTACATACGAATCATTTTTTTTAACTTCGTCTATTACCATCGTGTCCTTTCCATTCCAGTTACATTTCCACATCTTATAAAAACCACATCATGCGTCTATTTTTAGTTGCATGCATCATTTCTCCATGTTATACTATCCATAAAGGAGACTCATTCATGGGCAAAAAAGATAAATTGATCGAGAAGCTTCGATCAAATCCAAAATCATTCA
>JAFSXN010000190.1 GCA_017444015.1 Lachnospiraceae bacterium
AATATCATTCCGGGCTTTTTCTGCGACGTGACCTATCGGAACGATATGAGCATAGAAGAAAAATACGGGGCGCTCGGGAGCGTGATCGGACATGAGATAAGTCATGCCTTTGACACCAACGGCGCGCAGTATGATGAGGACGGAAATGTCGCGAACTGGTGGACCGAGGAAGACTATGACGCCTTTATGGAACGGGCACAGAAGCTTGTCGACTACTATGATCAGGTCGTGGCCTTTGACGACGGAACGCCCTACAGCGGTCAGATGGTACAGACCGAAGCTATCGCGGATATGGCGGGGCTAAAGTGCATGTTAAGGATGGCGGAAAAGATCGAGGGCTTTGATTACGATCAGTTCTTCCAGGCGAACGCCCGCCTCTGGTCGAGGGTCGATACCCTGGAGACCGCGGAGGCTCTGGTTATGAGTGATTCCCACCCGTTACATTACCTGCGCGCGAATGTCACGGCAGAACAGTTTGACGAGTTTATTGAAACCTACGGCATACAGCCCGGAGACGGAATGTATTTAGCGCCTGAGGACCGGATCGCTGTTTGGTAAAACGGCGCACAATTCTGCTGGAGCAGAATTGGCGCAGAAAAGGAGAATAGAAAATGGGGGAAGTAAGCAACCGCCTGCGGACAATATGGTCGATCCTTTCGTGGATCTTACAGTCCGCTGGCAGCTATCAGATTTTTAGAAAATGCGGGGAAAAGCCGCTTTTGGCGTTTGTCCCCTTCGTCCGGGAATACCGCCTTGCAATCTGCGCGGACCGGGAAGAGGAAGGGCGTACCTATATGCTGATCACGGCGGCGATGCTAGTGACCTCAATCCCGGTCTATGTGTTTCCGGCGGATGCCATGACTACTTTCTTTTTCAGTATCGCGACCCTGGCGCTTGTGATGGTCAATGTGGTTTACAGCATCCGGGTTTATTCAGGACTTTGCGAGACCTTCCAAAGGAGCAAGCGCTGGATCATTCCGTTTTTATTTGCGGGAGGGATCACGTCACTGATCTGGGGCTTTGGAAAAACATTTGTTCCCAACAGGAAGGTCATTTCCTATGAGGAGCTTATGGCGCCCGAAAGCGGCGCGGAGGCGAAGGCTCTGGAAGGCGGTCTTACCGTCAATATCAGGGAGCGGAGCGCCAGAGATTTCTTCAAAAAGAAGGTACTGCTGCGGGATATCCATTTAAGTATCCCGTCGGGGCATATGGTACTTTTGCTTGGCGGCTCCGGCGCTGGAAAGACCACCTTTGTCAACGCCGTAACGGGCTACGAGAAGGCTGACGCGACAATCCTCCTTAAGGAGCAGGATATCTATAAGCAGTATGAGAAAATGAAGTATGATGTGGGTCTTGTGCCTCAGCAGGAGCTGATGCGGGGAAACGATACCGTGGCTTCGACTCTTTCCGATGCTTCGGCCATAAGGCTCCCCGCTTCGATCCCCTATGAGACGAAGAGAGCCAGAATCGAGGACGTGCTTCAGGACTTCGGACTGGACTCGATTTCCGCAAGCCTTGTGGAGAAGCTTTCGGGCGGGCAGAAGAAGCGTCTTTCCATTGCGATGGAGTATATCTGCGACCCGTCATTATTTATTCTCGACGAGCCGGATTCGGGGCTGGACGGAGTCGTTGCCAGGAACCTCTTTGAGAAGCTTAGGACAATCGCCGATATGGGAAAGATCGTTATCGCGATCACCCATACGCCGGACCGGGTCATCGATCTGTTTGACGATGTGATCGTACTTGCAAAGGACGCTTCAAGAACCGGGCGGCTTGCGTACTACGGGCCGGTCAAAGAGGCATATACCTTTTTCGGAAAGGATTCGATGGAGCAGATATTACTGTCCATTAACCAGACCGACGAGGGCGGCGAGGGCAGAGCCGATGAATTTGTAGCGAAATATGCGGAGGGAAAAGCGGAGTGAGGAAGAATAAAACAGAACACAGCGGACGGTTTATGCAGACCTCGATCTACCTCGGAAAGTTTTTCCGTATGTTTGTTTATCAGAATGACTGGAAGGTACTGCCGATGGCGGCGGTCATCGCGGGGCTTGTATGCTTCGTGATAGGGGCGAACCTTTTTAAAACGCAGGAGGGGACGCTCCTTGGGAGCTTTGCCGTATCCTGCATCTGTATTTGGAACGGTTTTTTCAACTCGATCCAGGTGATCTGCAGGGAGCGGGCTATCGTAAAACGTGAGCACAGAGCAGGTCTGCATATGTCGGCCTATATCGGGGCACATATGCTCTATCAGGCTTTTTTGTGTCTCTGCCAAACTATTATTACCGTTGCGATCTTCTTTGCTTCAAAGGTCAGCTTCCCCGCTGAAAGCCTGGTAACCGGTTATCCGATCGCGGATATCGGCATAACGATCTTTTTAGTCACCTATTGCGCGGATATGCTGGCACTGATGATCTCGGCCTTTGCAAGGACAACGACGACGGCTATGACGGTCATGCCGTTTCTTCTGATCTTCCAGCTGATCTTTTCGGGAGGCTTCTTCTCGCTGTCGGGTTCGGCGCTGAAGCTTACAAATTTTACGGTCGCAAAGTGGGGTCTGACCTCGCGTTGTATACAGGGGGATTATAATGCTTTGCCTGCGGTCTCCCTCTGGAACAGCCTCGTAAAGCTTCAGAATGTAGAGGTGCTGGGAGAGACGCCGGTTCGGGACGGGCTTATTTACATGCAGGACCATGATATGCAGAAGGTCATTCAGAACTGGACCGGGCAGAATAACCAGAATCCGGTCTATGCTTTTGACATGGACGGTCTGTTCCGCTGTTGGGGCTTTCTGGTTTTGTGGATTATTATTTATGTTGCGGTTGCGGTGATTGCTCTTGAATTTATCGACAGAGACAAGCGATAGGATATATGCTGAAAAAGAAATCTTCAAGGATAGGATAACGTTTGAAATGTCCGGTTATTGACGGAAACGCAGAGAAAAAGACTTTGGGATTTGTAATAAATATGAAAGGAAGGGCGCAGACTTGAAGAGAAGAATACAAAAGGGAATCAAACGACTCACGGCGGGTTTTTTAGGCGCGGTGCTGCTCTTGACGTCTGCGCCGCAGGAGGCTTTGGCTGGGCTTTCAGAGCTTTCGGAAGTAATTGCCGTTTTTGATAAAGCAAACGTACTGGAATTGCGTTTGCGAGTCCGGTTGATCGGCAACGAAAATCGTTAATCAGTATAATACTCCGGCTTACTCTACGGATACCTCTCTTACGTGGAGCGCCAGGGGAGATGTGACCGTGAAAAACGGTGTCATAAGCGCCAGGAAAGCAAGTAAGAGAAATGCTGACGGAGGCTATGTTCTGAGTCAGGTAACGGTGAAGTGTAAAAAGGTAAGCAGAGTCATATATGTTTTATACTCGCGAACGCAATTAATTGCCGTTTTTGATAAAGCAAACGTACTGGAATTGCGTTTGCGAGTCCGGTTGATCGGCAACGAAAATCGTTAACCAGTATAGTTTCGGAAAACATAACAGACAGATATTAAACTTGTTTTTTTTCGGGATATGCATTATGATACTTGCAGACATTTGACGGGAAATACCCAAGAAATGATTAGATAAATCGTCAAATCCTATTTTTTTTATTACTTTTGGAGAATTATCTGCGAGGAGATACAAATTTGAATATCATCGGCAGGAAGGAAGAACAGGATATATTGCAGGATTGCCTGGAATCGAAGCGCCCCGAGTTTTTGCTGGTATATGGGAGACGCCGCATTGGTAAGACCTATCTGGTGAAAGAGTTTTTTCGCAATGAGTTTTCGTTCTTTGCAACAGGTGTCCCCGGAGAAAAAACAAGAGATCAGTTGTCTGCGTTTAATGAATATCTGATTCAGTATGGGGATACAGAGTCACGGATCCCTAAAAACTGGCTGGAGGCATTCAGGAGACTCAGGACGCTGCTTGAGCAGAGAAATGTGAAACGTGATACATGGAGCGGTAAGAGAGTCATCTTTTTAGATGAAATGCCCTGGATGGCTACAGCAAAATCGGATTTTACTATGGCACTGGATCTTTTCTGGAACGGGTGGGCATCCACGCAGACTGATCTGCTGCTGATTGTCTGTGGTTCAGCAGCTTCGTGGATCATTGATCATATCCTGATGGATACCGGGGGAATGTACAACCGGATAACCAGAAGCATTCATCTTATGCCGCTTAGCCTGAAGGAATGTAAGGAATTGCTTTCTCTGAACGGGAATATCATTCCCTCAAAGGGAGTGATCGACTGTTACATGGTCTTCGGCGGAGTCCCATACTACTTGAACATGCTTAATCCAAGGCTGTCACTTGCCCGGAATATTGACAGACTTATTTTCCAGGAGAATGGAACTCTGCATCATGAATATGATATGTTGTTCCGGTCATTGTTCCGGAATGCTGATAATCACTTTGCTGTCCTGAAAAAACTGGGGGAAAGAAAGGATGGGATCCTGCGAGAGGAATTACTTGATGATCCGGACATTCCAGGCGGAGAGACGCTTACCAGAACACTTAAAGAACTGGAGCAATGCGGATTTGTCAGGAAATACAGGAATTATAGTATGAAAAGCAAGTCGGGAATATTCCAGATCACCGATCCCTTCACCCTTTTTGCGCTGAAGTTTGTCGTACCCGACAAAGTCTCATCCTGGATGGACTATCTGAAAACTCCTTCCTATAACGCATGGACAGGAAATGCTTTTGAGATTCTTTGCCTGAACCATGTGCGTGAGATCAAAAGATGTCTGGGGGTTGAAGGCGTCAGCAGTGAGGAGTATGCATGGCGTAGTAAAAAGGCAGTTCCGGGTGTGCAGATCGACCTTTTGATCGACCGGAAGGATGATATCATAAACTTATGTGAGATGAAGTATTCCGATGGCGAATACGCAATCGATGCCGCTTATGAGAAAGAGCTTTTATACAAACAATCTGTATTTTCCGAAGAAAGCAAAACGCGAAAAGCGCTCCATATTACTATGGTGACATCCGGTGGATTAAAGAGGAACCGACATTGGCAGATTGCAGTAAATGAAGTGTCTGCGGAAAGGCTGTAGTGGCCTGCTTCGCGGACTTTTCTTTTTTGTCGATATCTGCTATACTCTCTTCTGGGGGGGAGTGCCGGAAAGGAAAAAATATGGTTAAGGTAACGCTTGGTTCTACGGGAATTACGGTAAATAAAAACGGTTTCGGGGCGCTTCCGATCCAGAGGCTTTCTATGGAGAATGCCGTACAGCTTCTGAAAAAGGCTTACGAAAACGGGATCGATTATTTCGATACCGCGAGGGTCTATTCCGACAGCGAGCAGAAGATCGGGGCCGCGCTCTCTTCTGTGCGGGAAAAGATTTATATCGCGACAAAAACGCAGGCGCTTACGGGAGAGGCGCTTGAGAGAGATCTCGCAACATCCCTTGAAATGCTTCGGACGGACTATATCGACGTCTATCAGATGCACAATCCTCCCTTCTGCCCAGGGCCGGGTGACGATTCCGGGCTCTATGACGCGGCGCTCAGGGCGAAAAAGGAAGGGAAGATCCGACATATCGGGTTTACCAACCACAGGCTCTTTGTGGCAAAAGAGGCTATCGAAAGCGGTTTATACAAGACCCTGCAGTTTCCGTTTTCCTATCTTGCGGGAGAGCAGGAGAAGGAACTGGTTGCCCTATGTAAGGAGAAGAATATGGGCTTTGTGGCTATGAAGGCGCTTTCCGGCGGTCTGATCACAGATTCCGCGGCAGCATACGCCTATCTGGCGCAATTCGACAATGTTCTTCCGATCTGGGGTGTTCAGAGGGAGAGGGAGCTGAATGAGTTTCTTTCCTATATTGAGGATCCGCCGATATTGAATGAGGCGATGGAGGAGACGATCCGAAAGGACAGAGAGGAGCTTTCGGGAGATTTTTGCAGAGGCTGCGGGTACTGTATGCCATGTCCTGTAGGGATCGAGATCAATAACTGCGCGAGGATCTCTCTGATGCTTCGAAGGGCGCCCTCCAAAGACTGGCTGACAGAAGAGTGGCAGAAAAAGATGAGCCTGATCGAAAAGTGCCTGCATTGTAATAACTGTAAGAGGAAATGCCCCTACAGCCTGGATACACCGGAGCTTTTGAAGAAAAATCTGGAGGATTACAGGAAGGTTGTTGCCGGAGAGGTGAGCGTCGGGGTATAGATGGATATGCGATCGTTATCGGAAGGATTTGGTTGACTGTTTCCTTAAACAGTGGCAGAATAAAAGTCAAATAAAGGGAGAGTATACAGCGTTTGCGCAGGCGAATAAGGGGGAAATGAAGCCGGAAAAAGTATTCGAGTAAGGAAGGAGATTACGAAAATGCTGAAAAGGGTCTTGAGATTTTTCACCGGAGCTTTGCTTGTAGCGTTGTTGTCGCTTGCTGTATGCCCTTATACGGCTGTTTCTGTTCACGCGGAGGAAGAGAGCCTGCGCGATCAGAGGGAGCGGCTGGAACGGGAAGAGAGAGAGCAGCGGGAGAGAGAAGAAAGAGAAAAGCGGGAGCGCGAAGAAGCTGAGAGAGCGGAAAAGGAGCAGAGAGAGCGCGAAGAAAGAGAACGGGAAGAACGCGAAGCGCGGGAACGAGAGGAAAGAGAGCGTAAAGAGCGGGAAAACAGCGATGTCGGAAGCTGGCAGAAGGACGGAGTTCTTTCTATCAGGATCGGCTATTCTCATATCGGATTGGAAAAATCCACCGATGTTGAGGTCAGGATCGATCCGAACGTTTCCGGAAAAAAGAAGGTGATCTGGGAATCCAGCAATACGAACGTCGCAAAGGTCGACGGGGACGACAGTGGAGCCAGAGTTACCGGTATTAATTCCGGAAGCGCGACGATTACCGCTACGCTTTATGTAGACGGAAATAAAAGGGACTGGGTAGCGACCGGCGTATCCGTAGGCAGCGATTATTACGGCGGCGGAAGCAGCAGCGGCAGTAACAGCAGCGGCGGATATGCAGGCGTAAACGGCATTACCGTTAATACGTCTTATCTGACGATATTTAAAGGTCTTGCGGCCAGAGTTTACGCGGCAGTGACTCCTGGAAATGCCTCCAATCAGGGAATTACGTTTGGCTCAAGCAATTCCTATGTTGCGGCGGTGGATGCCTTCGGAAATGTCCTTGGGCTGAATCCGGGGAGCGCGATCATCACGGCAAGGAGCAATGAGGGAGGCTATACGGCCATCGTTAATGTCGTGGTTGTGGAGAACGCTTCGACGGATGTGACGGCATTAAACAACCAGCTGGCGTTATCTGCCGGAAGAAATCCTACCTTCCTGTACGCGCTCGCTTCTTCGGTACTTACGGCACCCCTCGGCGGGACCGTACCGCTTACGGCCATTATGCCGATGAGCTTTGATTTGAACGTAGTCAATGCGCTTAGGATGAGACCGGATGTATCGATCCTTGCGACCTTCCCGTATCAGGGACATATGGTTACCATGGCGGTTCCGGCGGGCTTTGATCTTACGCCGTATCTGGATAACGGATATGCCGACTGGTCGGTATTGATGACTAAGAAGACGGGACTTCCTGTGATTTATCTGAATTAGAGGGCAGGCGGGCCTGCGATCAGGCAGAAGGAGGTTTTATCTTCTGCGTATCATAAGAAAAGGGGTGGTTCACAATTTGAACCACCCCTTTTTCATTCCCTCTCGAATAAAGCGTCCCAACGGAAAACCCATAACGTTATGAAAGTCGCCTGTGATCCCTTTTACAAGAAAGCTGCCAAGCCCCTGGATCGCATAGGCTCCGGCCTTATCCATGGGGATCCCGGTTTCGATAAAGGAAAGAGCGGTTTCCCTGTCATAAGGCTCCATTTCGACCTGCGTTTCCTCAAAAAAGAGGAGAGCAGGCGGCTCTTTGCCGGGGGGCTCCAGAACGCAGACACCGGTAAAGACCTGATGGACCCTGCCGGATAAGGACAAAAGCATGGAAAGAGCCTCCTCCTTATCCCGGGGCTTTCCAAGGATCTTATTATGCGCAGGCCCGCGTATGGAAGTTTTCCGGCTGAAGCCGGACGCGGGCCGCGCGTCGAGTAGGGGGATTTCATCCCCTCTACTCGATTCGAGGACGACAATGGTATCGGCTCCTATGACAAGGGTTCCGGGCTTTGAAAGGGCAGAGGCTACCGATCCTGCTTTCCTGGCCGCCAGATCCATCACAATCCGGTCGGGCAGGGTTTCTGTAATTTTTTCGTCTTCCGTACTCTGTACGACCTCAAATGTCAATCCCGCCGCGGACAACAGTTCCCTTCTGCGGGGAGAGCCCGAGGCCAGGACGAGCTTTCTGTACTGCTTCATCAGAGTCTGCGGATCACGGTTGGATCCATTCTGGAAAGGTTATAGCAGCCGGTATAGGACATAGCCTTGCCCAGTTCGCCGTTAGCCTTTAAGAGATAATCCCGGACACCCGCCGCTCCGTTTTCCTTTAACGGCTTCATTAAAGGCCTTCCGATACAGGCTCCCGTCGCGCCCAGAGCCAGGGCTTTGAAAACATCCATTCCGGTCTGGATCTCACAATCTACAAAGATCGGGATCTCTCCGTTTACTAACTCTACGATCTCCGGCAGGATCGCAAGGGGCGGGATCGCGTACTCGATCCGGTTATTGTGGTGGGAAAGGACCAGACCCTTTGCCCCTGCCGCAAGCGCCCGTTCCGCGTCACGAAGACTCAAAACGCCCTTGATTACCACCGGGAGTTTTGTTTTTTTCGTAATATCCAGTAACTCAGCCGTCGTAAGCGCTGTCATTTCATACTTATCGTCAATAAAATCAGGGGATCCGTCCTCGCCGAAAGGATGGTCGATATCGATCCCGATGGCAAGAAGTCCAAGCCGTTCCGCCTGCTCGATTTTGCGGTACAGGATATCCCGGTCGGTATAGGGCTTGATGATCTCGATCATCCGGGGGTTGATCTTTGCGAGCCGCTCGATCTCCTCATCCTCTGCCATTCCGTACCAGAGTACGGCATTTGCCTCCTTCGCGCCCGCGGCAAAGCCCTCAGCCGCTCCGTCGCCGAGCCTGTGGTCCAGATGCGAGAGCGCCGCGGTCATGATCGGAGAAGCAAAGCTCTCACCGTACAGCTCAAAATCATAGGTTGGATTCGTGGAATCCATATAGCGGGTTTCGATCAGAAGGGAGTCAATATACTCTCTGCTGATCCTGTTGGAATTACCGATTTCTGACATAGAAAACACCTCCTGAAATATGATTCTCTGTAATTCTTCTGACTAGCTACGCTTCCTTTATCCTTCGATTTCGGAAAAGTCGATGGAAAGATCCTCGTAAATTCCGACCGGAACAGTATCCTTAAAAGAGTAGATCTGAAAATCGAAGTCCTTTTTCGGACCGTTCAGCCGGTAGACCATGACCTCGCTCTTCATCGGATTAACGACCCAATACTCCCGTACCCGATAGTCCCGGTAGAGGTTCAGCTTTGTGAGATAATCGTAAGCGGTATTCCCGGGAGAAGCGATCTCGATGATCCAGTCGGGAGCGCCGTTTACCCGCTTTTCATTGATCTTATTCGGATCACAGACTACAAAGAGATCCGGCTGAACGATGGTCAGGGGCCGCTCCCTCAGCTTGACATCGGTAGGGGCGAAAAATATCCGGCAGTGCCCCTTTTTTCGTTTCAGATAATCCTTGATCCGGTAATATAATTCACCGGAAATCTCCTGATGCCGGATCGATGCGCCTGCCATATCGTATACGATCCCGCCGATCACCTCCACCCGCGCATCGCCGGGAAGCTCCTCATATTCTCTGAGCGTCAAAGTTTCCAGTTGTCTTGCTGCAGTCATAAGTTCCTCCGTCATTATAAAGCTGTACTGAATGGTTACAGGGAAACGATATTGTTGCTACGCTGCTATTGTAGCATACCCGCGGGCTGTTTTTCTACTCCTATGTCTAAAAGACGGTGAAAATGCCTACCGCGATGACTTGCGACTGGATCATCGATCCGATGGGGAAGAGGATTTCCGTATACGATGGGGATTTCTTTTCGAGTCCATCAAACTGCGATCGTAAATTATTCAACTTAATTCGTAAAATAATCAACTTTATTTCTGCCCCGTTTCCGGGGCTTTTTTTGTCTTATTTATTGTAGGGTATTAATATAATTATGCCCGTTGATCCCGTTGGGGAGCGGGATATGAAATAAGGGGTCAATATTGCGGGAATACTGGGAAATAACTGGGATTTCTGCGTCTTTTTATACTTAAAAACAGACAGGATTGAAGAAGGAGAGATTGAGATGATGAAGACAAGAGGGTTCAGGTCGTTTGTAGCGATGCTTGCTCTGGTGTCCATGCTGCTTGAGAATACGGCAACCGTTTCCGTATTCGCGATGGAGGGCGATGCCTCCGGGCAGCAGGCGCAGGAGACTGTAGTCGAAACGGTTTCGGAGTCCATACCTGAGGGCGACGAAGCGGTAACAGAGCCAGAGGCAGCTCCTATAGAGGAGCAGACGCAGGAGACTGTTTCCGAGCAGGTACAGGAGGAATCCGTTACGGTAGAAGAACCTCAGGCGGAGGAGACTTCGGACGGTGGAGAAGCTTTTGAGCCGCAGGTCGAGGTGACCGTGGATAATCCGGAGGAATATAATAAGGAAGCTTCTCCGGAAGAGACCGTGAACGAGGACATACCTGAGACCCTGTCGATCCTGGACGGAAACCGGATCGAGGCAAGCGGTTACCAGGATCTATATATAGCGGTAAATACAGATCAGATGAACGACAGGGATTCTTTCCGTATCAGGATCGACGGTCTGAACAGCGAGGCGGTCTATGACGACAAGCTGAACGGATCCCTTTCCAAGTCCGATGCGAGTATTTATAAGCTGGAGAGGCTGGATAAGGCTTCTCTTACGATTTCCGCGGCAGAGCTTTCGGAAGGAATGACGGTTGAATATCTGCTGCGTGACGATAACTATCCTCAGATCAATCTGATCTCCGCACCCGAACCCGAAGCGGAAAAGATCCTGAAGGTATCTGAAGATGGGAAATCTCTCGAAGGCTCCGGATATGATGATCTCTCCGTTACCGTTAATACTACGGAGCTGAAGAGCAATATTCATTTCAGTCTTGTTTTGGGAACAACTGCGGGTGTATCCTGCAACGGCGATCCTGTTGACGGCGCGATCGAAGGACTGTCAAAGAACGCCGGTACGATCAATCTCTCTGATTTAGACGCTCAATCCTTTGTTTTATACATCGTTGGTGAAAATTCCAACACAATAGCTGCTGATTATTCGATCGTTTCCGAGGAAAACGGGGCGGTCCGCGTCAAGGTCTATGATTCCGGGGAGGAGCAGACCGTAAAGCGGGTTTATGAATATGAGGATGAGGACGTTAAAGTAACGGCGACCATCGAGAAGGCGGAAGCCGTACCGGATGACGCGTATTTCTCTGTGACGAAGATCGAACCGGACTCTGAGGAATACAACTTTAATTCTTATATGGATGCGCTGAATGACAATGCGCAGGATGGTACCAGCTATCATTCCGGCAATACGCTTCTTTATGATATCGCATTTTACACAGATGAGGACAAGACCGAAGAGATCGAGCCGGAGGAGGGTTCGGTCAGCGTTGCTATTCAGTTTAAGAAGGATCAGCTGAATAGCGAGATCGGTGTTGAAAAAGAAGATGATATCGAGATCACTCACTTAAAAGAAAATGAACAGACAATAGAAGCGGAGACTCTGGAGTCTACGGTTTCTCCTGAAACGGGAGCGCTGGAGTTTGCAACGGAGAGCTTTTCTGTTGTTGCAGTGACAAATAGCAAAGGGCTTGAATCGTACAAGTTTTCTTATACAGCTACTGATTGGGCGAATGGAACGCATCCTTATGCTGTCGAAATGACCATCAGTACAAGCGATCTGAATGATAAGCTGAAGGATATGAGCGGGAAGAAAGCCCCTGATCTTCTCTACAGGGATGCAAAGCTCTATTATGGGGAAGTAAATAACAGTAAAGAGATAGATGGATATATCCAAAAGTTTACGAACTGGCAGAATGTTGAAGGATATGCTGAGTTTGTAAAAGCGAACTTCACCGGCCTTCCGTCGATCAATTCAGGAATGAACTGGTATGATTATATTAAGGGTGTATATAGCTATGGGCTTTCGTATAACGGCGGAAATGATGGGATTGATATCAGTGAGTGCGAGATCGACACGAAGATCACATTTAATGACGACTATTTATCCTCTACTCTGGGAATAACCAGTGAAGATGATCTTGCGGTTGTCATTGCTACTCCTAAAACAGGGAAAAAGGCCAAGGATGAGCCTAAAAAAGATAATATCTATGATTATGAAAATATTTCTACAGCCCAGGATTTGCAAGTTGATTTGACCTCTGGGGCAAATAGTATTTCATTTCATTCGACAGGTGGATGTGAATTACTCCTGATGAAGATTGAAGGGGCTGGGGCAGGAACCAATGGAACAGGACCATATGTACCTAAGGTAAATTCGAGATACTATACACACACAGAGATTATGACCGGGATCGGAAATACTGCGGTCACAGATGGGGACTTAGGGAACGCTGAGGATTATGGTATCGTTGCCAATGAGTTCAGGTTTGGCGACCATATGGATTCCAATGTAGCTACTGGAAAGATCATCCTGGATCACATTGCGTTTGATCACGATACGTATACAAATAACACAGGTCAGAGCATTCTCGCGTCAGTTGTGGAAGGGGATTCTGACAGGTGGTATTCTGACAAACATCATAATTCTCCGATAACAATATTTACAACGGATGCTGTAAAGAAAAAATATGTTGATGATACGGTGGATACCGATTTGCGCTCCAGAGTAAACGATGGCAGGATAGTACTTGATACCAGGTATACAGAGAATCAATTGCAGACTTATGTTACCAAAATGGTTAACGGAACATTGTCTGAAACGTTGTCAGAGATTACACAAAATACGAATCGTTTTATAGATATCACAGGAGGAAAGAGTTCGGCTGGGGGTTATGTTATTGATTTAACAAACTGTGAGGCTGGAACATATATTATTAATTTTGCTGAAGGTGAATATGAAAAATATTTTATCGCTGAAGGGTCTGATCGAGGAGATCAACCGCTTAAAATCGCGTTAAAAACTAACCAGAACATAGTGTTCAATATTCCGGATGATAAGGTTGATCTGGTACAGTTGCAGGCCTGTATTCGAGATAAGGAGGAAGATCCGTATCACTATCTTTTGTCTAATGATGGGGAAGGCGATGAAAGGACGACTGCGGTTATCGAGAGGATCATATGGAATTGCTATAATGCTACTGGCGTAGATATATTAAAGCCTACCTTTGGCACGATCCTGGCACCAAACGCCGAGGTTATCATTGATGATGTTAGCTCGGGCTGGGTTGTGGCTGATAAAGTGCATAACAACGGTCACGAATGGCATTTCTTCTCGAACAAGATTGGTAAGAGTCCTATTGTGAATGTAAATAGTGTTTCTTTCCCGTTTGCTGTACATAAGTCCTTTGTTACAGCCGGGACCTGGCCGGCAGGAGAAACCTTCAGCTTCAAACTCGAAGCGGTAACGAATGGCGCTCCTATGCCGACAGCGGTTACTACGGTAGAGGGAGTTGAGAATACGGTTATCCGGGATACAGCCGGTCCGGTTTCTGCCGACAGTCCGAGCGCGGAGTTTTCGGATATTTCCTTCTATCCTACGGCAGACGGTACCGGGCAGACCTATATCTATAAGATCTCAGAGGAGCCGGGTGGAAACGGGGCAGTAAATTATGATTCCACGGTTTATTATGCGAAGGTTGAAGTAAGTACAACGATCACAGAGACAAAGGATGCTTCCGAAAATGTTACCGAGGTCACAAGAACAGCAGGCACTCCGGTTGTTACCTATTATACGGACGAAGCCTGTACCGAGGAGACAAAGGCAGCTCCGCAGAGTCTGAACTTTATCAATGATGTATATGATGGTGAGATCGAGTTCAAGGTAACAAAATCTCTGGTTGAGAGTGATAAAACAACAGAGGCTGATTGGATCAGGGATTCTTCGTATTCCTTTATATTGGATGGCGAGGGTACTGCGCCTATGCCTGAAAACGATTCGGAAAACGGTGTAGTTGTCAGTGAATCCGCGGACGAGAGCGGGAATACGAATAAGACGGCGACTGTAACGATTGATCAGAAGGATGCGATAAAATCCTTCGGGAAGATCACGTTCCCGTTAGTACAGGCGAATTATGTCTATACGATCTCGGAGGGAGAGCTGGACGAAACGCTTGGGAAGATCGTTAAGAAGTCGGAATACAGTTATCGGATCACGGCAAAGGTCACCCCAACTCCCGGAGAGGGTGAGGCGAACGTTACCTATGAGGTTGAAAAGTTAGACAGTAACGGGACTGTGCTTGAAACAAAAAATGCTCTGGAGTCTCCTTTTGAGTTTGTCAATGAGAAGCTTCCGTCAGCATCCATAACGTTTAACATTACGAAAACCTTTGACGGCGATGAGTGGTATGACGAAGGCTTTGCGTTCACGCTGTCAGAGACGGATTCCAACTTCCAGCCGAAGGAAGGCGATCGGTACAATCATCCGGTAGTTATTAAGAATGATGAGAATACGAAGGCTGATGGACTGTTGACCGCTTCGGATGTGCTGGAGCTGAATTTCACCTCGGAGGATATCGGTGAGCACTACTATATTCTCCGTGAGGTAGGTACTTATACCAATATTGAAAGGGATCCCAGTGAGTATAAATATAAGGTAAATGTAGCGTTAAATGAGGATGGTACTTTAACGGTTTCCTACTGGGATCTTACGGAGACCGAGACGCTGTATAATGAGACTCCTTACCCTCCCGAGACGCATTATGATATTGATACCAGCTTTAATAATACCAGGATAGCCAGCCTGATCATCGGGAAAGAAATATCCTCTACTCTTCACGTTGTTTGTGAAAGAATGGGCGATCAGGTTTCGGTTCCTGAACCCCTTATGGGCTCAGGCCATACTCACAGGAGAGCGTACTGCGGAGATCCCAGTCATTGGGTATTCCGTACCGATAAAGATGGAGTTGTTACCCTGTGGGAACTTCACTCCGGAATGACTGGGGGAGAGCTTCAGGCTACGCTTTATACCGATGATAAGTACAATGTAAAGATGTCTCAGGATCAGATCAAGGCGATCAAATCCGGTGATATGCTCTATTTTACGACCTATAATGACAAGTTTCAGCATTTTGGTCATGCTATAGGAATGGATCCAAACAGCGAGATCACTGATAAGGGTCCGTTCAGCTTTGCTGTTAAGGACAGTAACGGGAAATACTATGATACAGAGGGCAGACAATATGATGCAGCTCCGGCTCTTTCCATCAATGCCGGGCAGCAGCTGAAGTTTTATAATCTTGAACCGGGAACATATACGGTGGAAGAGGTTGACGGAAGCAAGAAGTATACGGTCACCGTTAAAGATGAAAACGGACAGGCTGTTGAAGTGACCTCCGGCGAGTCCGTTTCTGTAGAATTAACAAACGGAGCGACCACGACAAAGGAGCTTACCTTTAACAATGAGGCCAAGTGGTGCGTATTAACGATCGTTAAGGAGCTTGTATCGGACAGCAGTACAGGACCGTTCTATTTTGTCATTACTTCGGAGAACGGCGAAACGGTTAAAACCGTTGAGATTCCTGATATATCGAAGGATAAGACTGTATTTATCAGTGATCTTACGCCGGGAGAGTATACGATACAGGAAACGGATGCGGACGGCAATGTTCTGATGCAGGATGTCAGGTATCATATCACGATGACTGCAAGTACCAGTACACAGGCAGGAGCGAAAGAAGACAGTCCGACGACTTATCTTAAGAGTGATTTGAATCGTATTGATGTTTCGTTAGGCGCGGGTACGAAGACTACAGTCACCGTAAAGAACAAGGCGGCCGGGCTTATCCTCAAAAAGACACTTAACGGAACGGTACCCTCTGATGAAGCCGGACGGACCTTCTACTTTAAGGTCAACAAGGTCTCAGGCGGCAATATCAGTGATCTGACCGCGGACGAGCTTGGAAATATCAAAGTCGTTTATGAGAAGGATGGAAACAAGGTTTCCGAGGCTGTATCGTCGATGCCGATTTCTGTTACGGTCGGGGCTGACGGCAAGGGTGAGGTTGAGCTTGCCGGGTTACCCTGGCTGTCAAGCGGGTATTATCGGATAACGGAAACGGATCAGAACGGAAAAGAGTTAAGCTTTGGTTATCCGTATACCGTTGCGGTCACAAAATCAGATAAGTATACGGACCTTGATAAAAACGGCGAACTCAAGGAAGGCACAAGTTCTATTACTTTAACGGACAGATGCTGGATCCAGGAAATCTATCCGGAAAAGACCTTCCAGGTCGAATTTGTCAATACCCCGACCGGGAAGCTGACGATCAGCAAGAAGCTCGTTCCGGAAACAGCAGGCAGCGGGAAGACGTATTATGCTGTCCTGACCAGGACGCTCAATAACTCAACGTATTACTATAATATAAGCAAGAATGACTTCGAGGCGGAGAGACAGGCCTTTTCGATTACTCCGGGTACGGATATTGAGGTAAAAGGTCTGAAAACTGATGCGGTTTATGCGGTATATGAGTCGGATCAGAACGGTAATGCTCTGGCTCAGGATGAGAAATACCATATCAGCCTTACCGCGGACGGAACAGTAGCTGTAGCGAACGATCTTACGGCAACGGCGGAATTCAGGAACGGGAATTATATCGGAAGCGTAGAGATAACGAATACGCTTGGTTCGCTTACGCTCAATAAGAAGGTGACGGACAGCCGGGATGAAAACGCTGGCGGAACCTTTGAATTTACCGTGACCAGGGAGTTTAACGGTACGAAGTATTACTATGCCGCAAACGGAACGGCAAGTACGACCGAGACGAAGATTTCCGTGACTGCCGGAACACCTGTCACGATTCCGGATCTTCCGTTTGGAACCTATACGGTAACGGAAACCGACAGCAAGATCGCGGATTATGTCGTATCGGGAACAGGGACTGTTGAGATAGACGGAAGTACCGCAAAGACGGTCACTGTAGAAAATACAAAGATCTACGGCGAGGTTACCCTTACGAAATATGACGGGGAAGAGACGGCAGAAAATCTAAAGGGACTTAGCGGGGTCAAGTTCCAGCTCAAGACCGGAGACGGCGGAACCGGACAGACGACGATCCGGGTATCCGGAGCAAACGGAAGCTATCAATACGATACTGCCTCTCTGGATGCCACCATGGAAACCGACAGCGATGGAAAGATCGTTGTTTCGGGACTTCCGCTTGGAACCTACAGCTTTATTGAAACAGGGGCGCTTGACAGCTATGTCCTGGATGATACGGCAAAAACCTTCACGCTTGTCAAGAGCGGGACAAATACTACGGTATCCTATGCTGTGAAAGTATATAATACGTCCTTTGCAGGCGGCGTGAAATTTAAAAAGATCGACGCTGATAATAAGGAGAACACAGACGCAGGCCTGGGCGGAGTGAAGTTCGAGCTTTATAAGAAGGTATCGGATGATCCGCTGAAATATGATCCTTATGTAACTGATACGGATATTAAGACAGATGAGACGGCCGGAACAAACCTTGGCTGGGTATACTACTATGGCCTGCCTAAAGGGGATTATTATCTCAAAGAGGTTGCCGTGAACGGATCAAGTACGAACGGCTATCTGGCGACGGATGAGCTGCTGTACTTTACCATAGGAGAAGATGATGATTGTAAGAAGAGCGAAACAGAGAAGTATGTGACTCTGTCCGCTCCTGCTTCGGGAACGACCAGCGTGATCACCTTTAAGGATGGTGTCGCGCTTGTTGGCAACAGCAGGATCCCCGGAAGCGTAAATATCGAGAAGCTCGGGCACAGCGAATATGTTTCGGAGGATGAGCCTCTTCCGGGCGCAGGCTTTGAGCTTTGGGCAAACGTTAAGGAGGACGGCTCAAAGACAAGCAACAGCGGTTATGAAAAGCTGAGAGAGGGAACAACGGATCCGGATGGAAAGCTGAGCTTTTCGAACCTTCCGTGGGGGAACTATATTCTGAAAGAAACTACGGTTCCGGACGGATATACCGCTATGGCGGATAAGAGCTTTACCATTGGGATCGGTACAGACGAAAAGCTGACCTGGAGCTATACAGAAGCCGGGGAGGGAGCGATCGTTGATAATAAGATAACGGGCGATGTTAAATTAGAGAAGAAGGATAAGACGACAAGTGCCGCGATCAATGGCGCGAAGTTTAATCTGTACCGCGGGAAGAAGAGCGATCTGAGTTCCCTGTCCGCGGATAATCTGGCTAAGCTCAAGAAGGGCGAAGCGATCACGGATACCCGGTTTACGAAGGTGAACGAGTCTGAGCTTGTCGTAACGGAAGGAAAGATAGACAGCTCGACCTTAGCCAAGCTCGGGGAGCTGGAATACGGTGATTATTTCTTTGTTGAGTTCGAGGCTCCGAAGGGCTTTACGGTCGAGGAGGATCCCATCTATGAGGTTGTGATCAACGGTGTAAAGGAGAGCAATAATGTTGACTGCTATCTTACCGTAGAGAATAACGAGAAGAAGGGGCAGATAACGCTTCGCAAGGTCGATGCGGATAATGATAACGCGGCGATCACGGGTGAGATCTTAGACGGAGCGAAATTCGAGCTTTGGTTCAAACAGAGAGAGTCGCAGAAGACCTGGCTTGAAAAGCTGGTCGGCGCTATCGCCGGAGCATTCGGAAGCGACGGGTACACCAAAAAGAAGGAGATCGAATACGCTTACGCGAACAACACGCTGAGTCTGGTCGGCGATGACGCGGATATCATGCTGAATGACGATGGAAGCGTTACGGTCGAGAATCTGGATTGGGGCGATTATTACTTTATCGAAAAGAACGCGCCGAAGGGTTATATCACTCCGGTTGATGAGGAAGGAAACGATATACGGACCGGGCATTTCCAGATCGGGCTGGACAGTGCAGGGGAGTACGCTGATCCGGAAGGCTTTGAGATCACAAGGACGATTTCCAATAGAGAAGACACAGGATATGTCCAGTTCTACAAGGTGGATTCGAGAGATCACTCCATAAAGCTTGCGGGTGCTGAGTTTAACCTGTATTACGCGGAGGATGGGATCAATTATGAACCCTACGATGATACCACGTATACCTCACAGGAGGATCCCAGGATATTGAAGATCTTCCGGGCAGATACCACCGGTCTGGTAGAGGTAAAGGATCTTCCCTGGGGATCGTATTACTTCCTTGAGATAACAGCGCCGGACGGCTATGAGCTGGAGGTCGATGAGGATAATAAGCCGAAAAAGAGGATCGAGTTTACGATCGATGCTCTTCATGCCGGCGCTACGTTACCTTATGTTCTGGATGACGTAGAGAACGAGAAGGTCTTTGGCGATCTGGAGCTTTATAAGATTGATGGAACAGCGCAGAAAAACGAGAGCGGAGAAACGGTAGTTGCCGCGAAGGGTCTTGAAGGAGCGAGCTTCTATCTGGCGGAGGTGACCGATCCGATCACGAATACCGAGAAGTACGTAGAGGTCAGCGGCAGCAACGGCAGCTACGAATTCAGCAAGAGTAACGGAAGCAGGACGGAGATGCAGGCCTCCGGTTCAAGTGACGGAAAATATAAGACTACGGACAATACAGACGTGAATAATAAGCTGACCGTTGCCAACCTTCCAGCGGGAACCTATCGGCTGTACGAAATGACAGCTCCGAGCGGGTACAAGGTGAACAAGGATCAGTTCGTTCAGTTCACGATCAAGGATAAGGCGACAACGGAGCGGCTCAAGGAGGGGTATAGCAACCACTATATCTATGAGCGTACATTTGAGAACACGGATGTTCAGGCGAAGGTACGGTTTATAAAGCTCAGCGAGAATACGGAGCCCTTAGGCGGAGTGAAGTTCTATCTTTATAAGTATCATTATGCCGCGGATGATGAAGAGGGCGCCGTACTTGAATCCGATCTGGACGCGAATCGCAAGATAGTAAAGGAGTTTAAGGGAGAGTACAATTCCGCAACGACAGACAGCGGCTTTGGCGATAAGCGGACCGTAAAGGGAGAGGTTGCCGTCTATGGTCTGGGCGAAGGAATGTACTACTTTATCGAAGACGAGACCTCCGCTTCTCAGCTTGGCCACGTAGCCAATCTGACGAAATACAGGTTCAAGGTTACCCAGAACGATGCCGGAAAATTTGTCGAGCTGGAGAATGCTTCCGCTATTGAGGGGAAGTTTAACGGCCTGAAGGCTGTAAGCAATAATAAGGCGAAGGGTTCTGTAACGTTTAAAAAGGTAGACGAGAATGGAAACGCTTTAGCCGGTGTTACCTTTAAGCTTTATAAGGTCGGCCAGGATAATGCGATCGGGACCTTTACAACCACAAATAATAACAACGTTATTTCAAAGGACGGGCTGGAATGGGGCGACTACTACTTTGAGGAGATCTCGGCACCGGATGAGTATATACTGCTGAAGGATCCGATCGAGTTCTCGATCCCTGAAAAATCGACCGGGCTGACGAATGTAAAGCTTGATGTCAATCTTGGAAATATTGCGAATGAGCTTGTGCAGGGCGAGGCGCAGTTACGTAAGATAGACGGAGAAAACAGCAATAATTCTACGAATAAATTACAGGGCGCGCATTTTGCGCTGTATAATGCCGCGACGGAGCAGATCGTACAGCACTCGGCGGAGTTCTCCGCAAGCAGCATAGACTATTCGGATCTTGTGACCGACAGCGACGGTTTGATCCGTACGGAGAAGGACCTGGGCTTTGGCGAGTATTATTTCCTGGAGACGCAGGCACCTGCCGGATATAAGCTGTCTGTGGACGCGAATGGCGATCCGGATAAGCGGATCTACTTTACGATCGATCGGGATCATACTACGGCAGAACAGGTTGCCGCTACCTTCAGAGATCATAAGCTCGGCGAGGATGATGATGTTCCTGAGACCGGGAATAATATCATTGTAAATGAGCGTCAGACGGGCAGATTCAAGCTCTATAAATATGAAATGATCGGCGAAAAAAAGGTTGGTATTCCGAATGTAACCTTTAAATTACAGAAGAGATCGACCGGTATCGTCAATAGCTGGCATGATGTGACAGGCGGGGAGAAGCAAACTTCGTATGACGCTGATACGCCTGCAAATAATGGTTATATTGAATTTACTGATCTTGCGTGGGGCGATTACCGGATCGTAGAAACCGTACCGGATGGCTATAAGCTGAAGGACGGTGAAGACGGGAAAGTTGAGTTTACGATCGACGCGATGCATCTGAATACCAGCGAAGCCGCGATGAGCGAAGCTCAGGCTGAGATCGAGAATGAGCGCGAGCATGGAAAGATCAGGTTAATAAAGGTAGAAAAGAACAGCACCGGAAGAGACGGAGAGCTGGGAGCGACCTTTGAACTCTGGAGATATGTAGACGGCGTAAATGATGTGAAGATCGGCACCTATGAGATTCCCTCGACCGGCACCAGAAGAGGTGAGCTTGAGATCGAGGATGAAAGACTTATCTGGGGTGAAAAGTATTACTTCGTTGAGACTGAGAGCCCGGCAGGCTATGCCGGACTGGACAGATCTACAAATACCAGTACCTGGGTCGATGATGAAAATACTAAGACGGAGAAGGCAAATCTTGACGGCCGTACGGATCTGATCGAGCTGCAGCCTGCTTCCGCGAATGATAATACTTATCAGATCGTACGGATCGAGAACCGTAAGCTGACGAAGCAGGACGTGGAGCTTACAAAGAAGGCGGATGAGACCGCGGGTACCAAACTGAACGGGACCCTGTTAAGCGGCGCTGTCTTTAACCTTTATCGGGTAGAGAAGGACGCGCTGGGACAGGAAACCTCCAGAGAGCTGATCTATGCGGTACAGAACAGCGATGGGATCTATACCTACGCGGAGCAGCCGACAAACGGAAGCACTGCTTCTCTTGTGGTCGGTCAGTCGGGAAATCAGCTTGGAAAGCTGATGGTCAAAGATCTGACCGAGGGCAGCTATGTATTTAAGGAAATAACGGCACCTGCAGGTTATAAGATCAAGACCTCGGAGACATGCTTTGAGATCGCTTATTACGCAGTGAACGAAAAGAATCCGGACACGAAGGATGATGTTATTGTATACAATTCAAAGATCAGCGCCGGCGTGACCTTTACGAAGTACGCCATGGAAAGCGGCGAAGAATTCAAGCTTGGCGGCGTAAAATTTGAGCTGTATAAGGTGGCGGAGACCGGAGCGGATGAACGGATCGATGAGGCGGTTTACTCGATAGACCAGGGCGGGACGGATACTTCCGCCGCGATCGGCTCTGTATCCTATGACGGACTCGGAGTAGGCAGATACTACTTTAAGGAGGTCGAAACACCGAATAACGCATATACTCTGGGCGGACCTTACTACTTCCATATCGATCCTGCGGACGATGGAAAGGTTGTAGGGCTTGATTATGACGGAGTGGACTTTGAGCGGATCCCTGCTACGGATACCGAAAGGTATGACAGGGTGGTGAATACTCCTTCTACGAACGGTCACGTATCCCTGGTAAAATATGAAAGCAATGACGGAGCTGCGACAGAGATACCAATCCAGGGAGTTGTCTTTGAGCTTTATCGTGTTAAGAGCGGAACGGAAACCGAGGATACTCTTGTAGATACTCTTACGACGAACGGGGACGGAAAGATCGAAAAGACGGGACTGGCCTGGGGGAATTATTACTTTAAAGAGAAGTCGGTTCCCGGGGATACCTCTGTGAGCGGATCCTATGTGATCTCAACTGCTTCGACCGAGGTGTTTACGATCGGAAAAGCTTCTATGAGTAAGGAGCTTACGGTCTATAATGACAAAAAGTACGGTTCTGTCTCTATAAGCAAGACCGATCAGAACGGAACCGCGCTTGATGGCGTAGAGTTTACGATCTACAAGGGCTCTGTAGCAGAAGCGAATTATGTAGGTAAGATGACCACGGATGCGCAGGGCAAGGCTTCCTACGGAGATCCGGATGAAAATAAGGATGGTCAGAAGGGACTTGTCTGGGGTGAACATTATGTACTTGTCGAGTCAAAGCCCCTGACGGGATATCTGCCTGCCCAGAACATAGGATTTGACGTCAAGAAAGAGAGTCTGCATTTTTCCTATGACATTACGAATGAGAAAATCAAGGGTTATGTCAAGCTGTTCAAGCGGGACAAGGAGACAAAGCAGGGTATCGCCGGAGTTTCCTTTGAGCTGTACAAGGATGCCGGGACAGGAAACGCGGCAGATGATACAAAGATCACCGGACATACCTATACGACCGGCAGTGACGGCTACGTTTATCAGAACGAAGCAGGCGGAACACAGACAAATAAGCTTGGACCTTTGGAGTACGGTGATTATTACTTCAAGGAGACAAGCACGCCGGAAGGATATAAGCCGTTTACCGGAAAGAAGACCTTCAGTATCAGAACGAACGAGGAGGTCGTTGACCTGACAGGGGATAATTCTCTGGATAATGAGCACAAGCTCGGAACGGTCAAAATCCATAAGGTCGGCAGTGACGGCAGTTCCCTGAACGGCGCGAAGTTTATGCTGTACGGAAAGGACAATCCAAAATCCCTCAGAGAAGCCTGGCAGAAGGTTACTACCGGACATTATAACGAGACGGAAGGGTATTACGAGACCGGGGATTCGGGCTATCTGGTGATCGAGGATCTTCCGATCGGAAGCTATGATCTGGTAGAAATTGAAGCTCCTCAGGGGTATGAAATTCAAAAGGACGGAAAGAAGAACAAGGTCTATAGCTTTACGATTATCGAAACGCAGCTGGACACCGTGATCGAGCCTATGGACATCGTAAATGATCAGCTAAAGGGTTCGGTCAGACTTATCAAGAAGAGTTCCGATCCTGCGGATACCATACCGGATGGAGCGCTCTTTAAGCTGATGTTAAAGACCGCGGGGGACGCGGATGATATCAACGTTTCAAGCCTTTATAAGGATGTGGCTTCCGCTTCCTATAATGCTTCAAAGGATGCGTTCGGGACTGTAAACGGAAAGATCGAGATCCTTAACGCGCTGGAATGGGGTACTTACTATTTTGAAGAGATCGCTGCTCCGGAGGGCTATGTATTTAACGGGGCAAAATCAAAGGATCTGGTTATAGGCGCAGGGAATGACAGCGATGGCGTTATGGCGATCCAGACGGATGAGATCGAGAATGACAAGATCTACGGCTATGTACGCCTTAAGAAATCCTTCTCGCCACTAGCGGATAATTCTAATGCGATCACAAAGCTTTCGGGTATTGAGTTTAAGCTGATCGATGAGAGCGATGATTCGGAAGTTGAAATTCAGGACGCGGATGGGAATAATCTGCTTGTGACCGATGAAAATGGCGAAATTTCCGCTGAAACGATCGGACCGCTGTCGTATGGAACCTATCATTTTGTTGAGTTTTCTCTCAGTCAGGAAGCGATCGATGCCGGCTATGCACTGAACAATGAGCCTTCGGAGTCGTTTAAGATCGACAGCGTTAATACGAAAGACACTGCGAAGGAGATCACGTTTGTCAACTATGCGATCTCCGGAAGCGCGCACGTCGATAAGACGGATGGGACGAATAAGATTTCCGGGATCCTCTTTAACCTGTATCTGAAGGAGGATGAGGATAACGAAAACGCAGAGCCGTACCGCGTCGCGACTTCGACAGCGGAGGGCGTTGACTTTACGAATATCCCTAAGGGAGAATACTTCTTTGAGGAGGATGCGGCTTCTGCGGCAAGCCTCGGGTATACGGCGGATACAGCACGCTACTATTTTACGATCGTGTCCCAGGGAGACCATATTACAGAGTTCCGTAAAAAGGAGGCAGATTCTTCAGAATTTGCTGAGGGGACAGTTTCTGAGATCGTAAACGAAGAGATCCAGGAGGGTCAGATCTCTCTTGTAAAATATATTGAGGCTGAGCCGACGGACGAGATCGCAAATAACGCGAAGCCTGCGGACATTTCAAAAGCGGACTTCGTTTTGAGAAACGCTGTGGATCACTCTATTGTGTATACAGCTGAGGAGCTGAAAGCAAATAATATCAGCAATGATTCCAGCAGGATCACTGTGAAAGTCGGGAAAGGAAGCTACTATTTTGAAGAGGTGAATCCTGTTCCCGGATATGCGATCGATGGAACCGGAAGATCAAATACGGTTTCGATCACTTCGGATAACATCTATGCGTCGCTTACCGAGCCCTTAGAGGGAATGCTGATCAATAAGAAAATAAGGATCTTCTTCTCTAAAAGAAATCTGCTTGATAACAGCCTTCTTAATAACAAGGGAGGGAGGATAGAGCTTTACCATGCAGGCTATCAGGAGGGAGATACTCCGTTAAAGACCTGGAGCCTGAACGGAAACGATAATATCGAGCTGAGGATCTCTGATGACGTTAATGATACAGAGGGCTTTGCGGAGGGCTTTACAGCCGGTCAGACCTATGCGCTGCATGAGGCAGCGGCTCCGGCTGGATTTACAGCGACGAATGACGTTATCTTTACGGTCAAAAAAGACGGAACGGTTACGCTTTCAGACCTGAACCAGCTGAACGCCGAGCTGACCGGATCTAATTTGATCATTATGAAGGATACGCCTGTAGAGCTTACGATCTCCAAGAAGGATATGGCAAAGGAGACCCTGATTCCAAGCGGTATTGCTGGCGGGAAGCTGGCAGTTCTGAGGTATAATAACTCTACAAAGGCTGTTCTGGATCTTAAGAATAACAATAACATCAATCTCAGCCAGTTTGGAGAGGATGATATCGTAGATGTCTTTGATATTAACGGGAAAGAGCATAAGATAACCGGCAAGCTTTCGACCGGTGAATCAAACGAATACATCCTTTGGGAAGTTTCGGCACCTAAGGGCTATTACACGGCGGATCCGATCAGGTTCTATCTGGATGAGAACGGACTGGTACAGGTCAAGGGCGGGACGACGACCGATCCTCACATGTCGGGTCTCGGAACAAAAACGTTGAGCATGTTAGATCGGCCGATCGAGTATAAGATCAGCAAGCTGCTTACACGAACCAGCGAGTATGTCAAGGGAGCAACGCTCAGAATCTATAAGAAAGCATCGAGTCAGCTGAGTGTGTCAGGGACATCCTACTCCTATGTGAATACCGAAGCGGAAGAGAATGCAGATATCTATGAGCGGGTCTATGAGTTGACCACCACGGGTGGTGAGAACGTGATCCAGGCGGGTATCCTTGAAGCCGGTGAGAGCTATTTAATCACGGAGGCGGAGATTCCTGACGGCTATGTTGCATCAAGCATTAACAACGGCTCTATCAACGGGGAGCCTGTCATCGGGTCGTTTACCGTAGCGCTGTTTGATTCAAGCGTCAAGCTGGATGAAAATGGAATTATGCCGCAAGGTACGACGGTATATAACGATCTTCTCAAGATACGCATCTCCAAGCAGTCTTCAGACGAAGCAGCGCTGCCGAACGCAAAGCTGAAGATCGTTGACGAGAGCGGGGATAATGTTCTGTATGGGCAGGAGTATATCACTACGGGTCTGGATCCTGTATTGCTGATCGGCGTTGACAAAACTACTCTAAGCCCTGAGACCTTAAAGGTCCTTTCTGAAAATGAAAATGCTCAGATCGTAGGCGCTAAGCTGGATCGTGATCATACCTATACGATCATAGAGACGGAGGCTCCGAGCGGTTACGCAAAGACGGAGAATCTGAGCTTTACGGTAACGAAAGAGGGGACGATTCTCTTTAACGGAGCAGAAACCGGACAGATCGTTGTTCGGGACGATGAGCTGGAGCTTACCTTTGATAAGAAGGATTCCTCCGAAGCAAGGCTTTCCGGAGCGTCTATGCAGCTGAAGCTGGGAACGGCTGTAATCGCTGAATGGACCAGCGGAGACAAGCCGGTCATCATTACAGAGGCTCCTGCAAACGAGGATGGCATCATCACCATTAATTCGGTTGATTATACCAAGGTTGCGCCCAAGGTCAAGCTGAAGACGGGAAATAAGTATGTCCTTCATGAAGTGAGCGCGCCCGAGGGATACCATACGGCAAGAGATATAGAGCTGCCGGAGCTTAAGGATACAGATATCCGAAAGAACCTCGGGGATCCGGTGACTATGACCGACTATGAGATCGGGGAGACCTATCTTGAAGTCAGAAAGAACTGGATTGTACCAGAGGATGAAAACGACTTTGAATATCCGGAGGTTATCTTCATTGACGTTAAGAGAAAGGTGACAGGTGGAGAGAGTGAGCTTTATAAGACCTTTACCATCGAACGTTCCGAGATTCTTAACAAGGTGGATAATAAGGATGCGGTTCTGCTCAGTTTGACAAAGCTTCCGAAAAATAACGAAGAAGGCAAGCCATATATCTATGACGCAGTGGAGAGACTTGCGGATGGAGTGAATACTTTCACTCCTTCTCAGGGAACCGCTTCGACGGACGGAGTTGTTGAGATCACAAATAAGCTCAACAAGTGGCCGGATACGGAGGTCAGTGTACTGAAGAGATGGGTTCTCTATCGAAACAGCGATGGAGAGCTGAATACGACTCCGGTGAAGGATATCACGCTGTTACTCAGGAGAACAACGGGAGTTCGTACGCCTGCCGGCGATCCTGTGATCAGCAGAAAGACGATCACGAAGGAGGAGTATGACAGCTTCGGTGAATATGGCTTTACCTTTACAGAAGGAACGGAGCAGGGTTATGAAGGGAAGCTTCCGAAATATGATACGGAAAGCGGAAAGAAGTATGACTACTATGTGACCGAGACAAGCGATGATACTTATGACAGTGTTGTGACAACGCCTGCCGGAAACAGCATCTATGATTACATCGTTACCAATACGCCGAAAAACGGTAAGATCAATATCAACGGCGTGAAGGCATGGAGCAAGATCCCTGCGGAGGAGAGGTCCAGGCTTCCGAGGATCCGGATCGAGCTTTACAGAGATGGGCGATTCTTCGATGCTAAAGAGCTGGACGAGAATAACAGATTTATCTTCCCTGATTTGGATCGCTACGGTCTGGGCTATACAGAGGACGGAAAGATTGATGTGACTCTGTACAAGTACACGCTGAAGGAGATCAATGCCGATACCGAGGAAGAGATCAAGGATGAGGGCAGGTTCACGGTAGACATTCCGGATATCAGCGGATATACGGAGGATGAGGCGTTAAGCTTTGCTGTTACAATAACAAATACCTGGAATAATGAGTATATTGAGCTTGGAGGAAATAAATTCTGGAATACCAGCTTCATTAACGAGGATGGCACAAAGGACACCTTTGTAAGCGATTACAGAGACAGGCCGCTAGTCTATATGGATCTGTATACAGCGGAGACAGACGACAGCGGAGTGCCTGTCAGAACGGCGGACGGACAGCTGAAGCTGACGGCAGTGACGGATACTGCCGGGAAAGCGGTGAGCACGACGATCAACTGCTTCCAGAATTCCTATATTTTCAAGAATCTGCCGAAGTATGATATGTCCTACGATACGCCGAAGCCGATCCTCTATGTGGTTAAGGAGAGAGCCGTAAGCGGCTATGTATCATCTCTTCCGGAGGGATACGCGGCGATCTATACGACGGATGGAGTCAGATATCTGCCGACAACCCTGATTGGCTCGTCGGCGGAAGCGGAAGACGTTTCTGTTTCGAGCGCTGACTTTACAAATACGCCGAGCCTCTTAAAGATCTCCAAGGTCGACGCAACGGGAGCGGAGGAGCTGCCGGGAGCGATCCTTGAGCTTGCCAATGAGGACCGTTCATTTGTTGAATCCTGGGAAACGACGGGAACTCCGCATTATGTATCGGCAGTCATACCGGGTGAGACCTATACGCTGACAGAGCTTCAGGCTCCAAGAGGATACCGGCTGGCTAAGGAAGCTGTGATCGAAGGTACTGCGTATACAGTTAATCAGGTCACTGCGACCGGAGCTTACCGGAACAGGGCGTCGGTACAGTTTACTGTTTCGGATATCCAGGTTTCCGCGGATGGGACGGCTACGGTCGTCAAGCCGGTCGTTATGAAGGATGAGGCAATTATCGGCAGTCTGAAGGTGACCAAGAAGGATCTGGATACAGGAGATGTCCTTGAGGGGGCTGTCTTTGAAGTGACGACGGCCGGAGGAGTTTCTGTCAAGGCGATCCGTTATGATACGGATGGGAATAAATATCGGTATTCCGAGGAAGTAAGCGCATCTACGGAGTTTATCACGGACGAAAAGGGTGAGTTCACTCTGGAGGAGCTTCCTTATGGACAGTATGTGATCCGCGAGAAGACTGCTCCGGCAAGATATGAGCTGACTGCAATGAACCGGGAGGAGCTGACCTTCTCGATCTCCGACGCGGAAAGCGATGTAACAAAGACCGTTACGGATAGGAAGAAGACCGGAACAGCGATCCTTGTCAAGAAGGCTCAGGATGTAGAAGGAAAGCTTCTGCCGGGAGCGGAGTTTGAGCTGTGGTCCGACAATCCGACAAGCGCTGTACAGGCTGTCGGCGGAACTCTGGTAAAGGATCCTGCTTATCTTGTCGGAAGATATACAACGGATGACAAGGGTGAGATCAAGGTAGAAGGACTGCCTTGGGGTAAATATTGGTTCGTTGAGTCGAAGGCACCGGCCGGATACGGTTATGAGGCGGATCCTGTGACGATGGAACAGAGTGCTTATGAGTTTAACGTTCCTACTGCGGATGGTTCGTTCGAGATCCCTGTGAACGTTATCGATCCTCCGGCACCTAAGGTAACGCCTACACCGGGAGTTACAGCAACGCCTACGCCGGGAACGACGGCGACACCTACACCGGGAGTTACAGCAACGCCTACGCCGGGAACGACGGCGACGCCTACGCCGGGTGTTACAACAACTCCTACACCTACGAGGCGGCCGACACCGACTCCTGGTCCGACAGATGAGCCGACACCGACTCCTACGGATGAGCCGACACCGACTCCTACGTCCGGTGTAACGCCGATTCCTTCCGAAGTGGTGGTAGTAGTGGTTACGGAAACGCCGACTTCTGCGCCTACTCCGACGACTGGCGTTACGACAACTCCTGAGCCGACGAGGGTAACAGAGGTGGCCGGAGCTACCACAACTCCTACACCAACGCCGACTGCGGCAGTCCTCGGGGCACGAAGGACCAAACCAGGAGATGTATTGTCCGGAGTCCTGGGTGTCAGAAGCGCACCGACGGCGGGTGTCCTCGGAGCGAGGGTAGGACCTACGACGGGCGATGCCGCGAATATCGCTCTGTGGCTGATCATTCTTGCCGCAAGCATCGGAGCAGTGGTTCTGATCCTTGTACAGAGCTCGAAGAGGAAGAAGAGCGGCAGATAAATGATGTAATGAAATAATAGTTGTATACACGGAATCCCCCGTACTGCAAGGTACGGGGGATTTTCTGATAAATTGATATATTTGCGATTTTAAAGTATACTGGAGAAAGGAAGCAGAGGACGGCTTCAGTTTGGAAAACCAGGCGCAAAAAAAGCGCAGATTATTACGGAGACAGAGAAATGAAGGTTTTCAATACAACGACGATTTGCATACCATCAAAGCATTATATGGTCGATCTTACGGAACGTGTGGCGGAAATAAAGAAGATGATCGACGCCGGAAAATATTTTACGATCAACCGCGCCAGACAGTATGGAAAAACGACCACGATCACAGCTATACAAAATGAGTTGAAAGAGGAGTATGAAATCGTGAGCTTGAGCTTTGAAGGGATCGGTGATGCCGGCTTTGCGGATGAAACTTCTTTTGTAAAAGCCTTCTGTCGAAAACTGAAACGTGAGTATCGAGCCGGACGAAGTCTTCCGGAGAATGTAAAGGCTCAATTTGAAGACTTTTTGCGCCGGGATAAAAAAACGGGGATGGATGAGCTCTTTGACGCGTTTCTGGATTGGTGTGAGGAATCGGAAAAGGGAATTGTGCTGATTATTGATGAGGTTGACAGTGCGTCCAATTATCAGGTGTTTCTGGATTTTCTGGGTGGTCTTCGCGATAGCTATATTAATCGTGACGCAAAAGGAATGCCTGCATTTTTGTCCGTGATCCTTGTCGGCGTAAACGATATAAAGCATTTGAAGAGCAGGATCAGGCCTGACGTGGGACATCAATACAACAGCCCGTGGAATGTTGCTTCTGATTTCAGAATAGATATGAGTCTCTCGGAGCATGGGATCTGCGGTATGCTTACGGAGTATGAGGCAGATCACCATACGGGAATGGATATTGCTCTTATGGCGGCTCAGCTCAGGAGCTATACGAACGGGTATCCGTTTCTGGTAAGCCGGCTTTGTCAGCTGATCGATGAGCAGCTGGTACCGGAGACATTCGGATCGCTTTGCGGAGCCTGGACGGAAAGAGGGTTGAATGAGGCGGTAAAACTGCTTCTTACGGAGAATAATACGCTGTTTCAGTCCCTGACGAAAAATCTGGAAAATAATCCGGAGCTCAAAGCTGGGATACGAAGTATTCTGATGGAGGGTGCGAGGATTCCCTACAACGCCCAGCAGGATGATATTGCCCAGATGGAGATGTATGGATTCATAAGGAATGAATATAGTACAGTACGTATAGCAAACAGAATTTTTGAGATGATGCTTTATAATCTGTTTCTTTCTGATGAGGAGCTGAAGAGTAATGCTTTTTTCCGAAGAGGAGATCTTGCAAGGAATATTTTCGTCCGGGACGGAATCTTAAATATGCGGCTGATCCTGGAACGTTTTACTGAAACATATATGGAAATATACGGACCGTTAGAAGAGAAATTTAAGGAAAAGGATGGGAGAGAGTTGTTTCTGCTCTACCTGAAGCCGATCATAAACGGGACCGGAAACTATTATATAGAGGCTCAGACGAGAGATCAGACGCGAACTGACGTGATCGTAGATTATCCTGGGCAGCAATATATTGTTGAATTAAAAATTTGGCGAGGGGATCGATACAATGCTGAGGGAGAAAAGCAGATCAGTGAGTATCTGGATTATTTTGGCCTGTCAACGGGATATATGCTGAGCTTTAACTTCAATAAACATAAGGAGCAGGGAGTCAGGCAGGTATATATCGGAGAAAAACTATTGTACGAAGCTACTGTCTGATGAAAGGATGGGATCAAGCCGGATGAAAAGGCGGATTTTAATGAGTGTGTTGGTTGTTCTGATTTGCGTCGTCTCCGGTGTTCTTCTGTGCCTGGCAGGCGGTTTTACCCTTTCGGAGATCGGCGCGGTCGTCGGGATCGGAACGATCATCACCGCCTTTTTTATGGGCCCGCTGATCGACTATTTTAATATCCATCTGGCGCGGAAAATTCTTGGGAGTTGAGGTCTTGGAAATTGATTCCTCTCCAATGGATATCATTATTGTTAAAGGAAAAAATGCGTGATAAGATACGAATGGTGTTTAATTATATTTGAGGTACGACAATGATAGAATATTTATATGCAAATAATTATAAGACGCTTGTTAATTTTAAGATAGAATTCGGTAAAACTAATGTACTCATAGGGAAAAGCGGTTCGGGGAAATCGTCGATATTATTTCTTTTAGCCTGCATAAGGTCTTTTATGGAGGGTACCGTAAATACTATAGCCTTATTATTCGCCTGGTCATTCGACTCATAGGAAGTTCTCCTGTATTCCTTCAAACTTTTCAACGATAATTATAACGTACGACCAAGGTTTCCGCAAATATAACATATTTTTATATTGTTCCTCTAAAAGTGGTAAAAAAATGGAGATTTAGAGGAAAAATAAATTGACACCCGGGCTGTGTTGCAGTATAGTACAGGCATGAAAAAACAGCGAATAATCGGAAGAACTAAAGAATGTGAACGCCTTGACGAATGCATGAATTCAGACAAGGCACAGTTGATCATTGTCTATGGACGAAGAAGAGTTGGTAAAACTTATCTTATAAATGAGTATTACCATAAGGATTTCGCGTTTAAACTCACGGGCATGTATGGGAAGGGCAAGGAAATCCAACTAGAGAACTTTGCATCAGAGCTGGGGCGCAAAACCCGAAAAAAACAAGATATACCGGACAACTGGCGACAGGCTTTTGAGGAATTACGTGACTATCTTGAAGCGCTTCCGGAAGACAAAAAACAGGTAGTGTTCTTTGATGAGATGCCCTGGCTGGATAATCAAAAGGGGGAATTTCTCTCCAGGTTTGAATGGTTTTGGAATGACTGGGCGTCAACAAGGGATAATCTTGTTTTTATAGTATGTGGATCTGCAACATCCTGGATGGATGAGAAAATAGCGAATAATAAAGGGGGATTGTTTAATCGGCAGACCTGCAAGCTGTTTTTAAAGCCGTTCAAACTTTATGAAGCTGAGGCATTCCTATTAAACAAAAACATCAAATGGTCAAGATATGATATTGTCAGATGCTATATGATTATGGGCGGCATTCCATATTATCTTGATCTGTTGAGCAGTAAGCTGTCTTTCTCTCAAAATATTGACAGAATTTTTTTTTCGGAGGACGGAGAGTTATGGGATGAATTTGAGCATCTTTATAAAACTCTATTTTCAAACAGTGAACACTATGTAAAGGTCGTTGAAGCTCTCAGTACTAAAGCCTCCGGTCTTACGAGGGGCGAAATTGCGGATGAAACAGGCCTGAAAGGTAATGGAGACCTGAGCAAGATACTGAAAGATCTTGTTCTGTCCGGTTTTGTACGTATATCGGGGTTCTATAAGAAAAAGAAAAAGGATACATTATATCAGCTATGTGATTATTATACAGCTTTCTACATGCACTACCTCAAAGATAGAAACGGTAAAGATGAGCATTACTGGACCAATTCCACTGGGGATCGTTCAAGGAGTATATGGGAGGGTCTTACGTTTGAACAGGTCTGCAAAGATCATATTATGGCTATAAAATATAAGCTGGGAATCCCAGGTGTGCTGACGGAAGAATCCTCATGGTTCCAACGCGGAGATAAGAAAAAAGGAATTCCCGGCGCCCAGATTGATTTATTAATTGAGCGGAGTGACAAAGTGATCGATATCTGTGAGATAAAGTTCTCCAGTGCGGAATATACGATCGATGAAAAGATTGATATGAGTCTCAGAAACAAGGCTGAGGTTTTCAGAAATGCCACGGGGTGCAGGGATACCGTTCAAATAATAATGATTACGACACATGGTGTTAAGGAAAATGAATATAGTAGCGTAATCCAGAATCAGGTTACTATGAATGATCTATTTATAGAATGGCAATAGGATTGTATGGCTCTTCTTTGTTAAGAGCCGTCTGGTCAATATATCAGCTGCGCAAACGCATACAAAGGATAATTGGTCAGCCACTCCTGCTCCCGGTAGTCTGACATAGAAATCCGTGCTCCTGACGCTTTGTATTTTTGAATAAAGGCTTTCAGGCTCTTTGCCTGCAGGTTCTCTTCCGCCTTGACTTCAATGGGCAGAACCTCATCCTTATGAATAACGGAAAAAATATGAGCAAACGGCCGCATATCGGACTGATGGTGGGAAATTACCACTCTGACCACCCCAGACGTCTGGTCCGGGAAATCTGGACCCTGCTCTCCGATAAGGAGGTCGATGTAAAGTTCTATCTCGGCACGGAAAGCTCCAGCTTCCTTACGGATTTTGTCGCCCGGGGCAACCGGTTTGATTATCAGTATTCCTTCCTTTACGATCTGAGCCATTTTGACGATCTGGATATTCTGATGGTTTCTATCGGAACGCTCTCGATCTATCAGAGCAGTATTTCGGTGGAGGATTTCCTGAACCGTATGCCGGATATTCCTATTGTACAGCTGGAAAACGATATACAGGTAAAGAACGGGATCTGGCTGATTACCGATAATTATGAGGGTATGTCCTCTTGTGTAGAGCATCTGATTACGGAGCATGGGCTGAGGAAGCTGGTGTTTATCGCAGGGCCTTACGGCAACTGCGATTCCGAGGAAAGGCTTCAGGGCTATCTGGATACCATGAAAAAACATGGACTTGCCGTGGAGGATAAGATGGTAGAGCACGGCGACTATTCAGAGCATGTAGACGAGCTGGTAGAGCGGCTTTTAGACAATAATCCCGATGCTGAGGCTGTGGTTTCCGCCAATGATGAGATGGCTGTCGCTATATACCGGGTATGCGAAAAACGGGGACTGAAGGTCGGAAGAGATATCGCCGTAACAGGCTTTGACGACTCAGAGCTCTCAAGATATATGGATCCGCCTCTTACAACGGTAAAACAGGATTATACTCTTTTTGCGAAGAAAGCAGTTGAAAAAACCTTTGAAATGATAGAGACGGGCCAGGCTGTTTCCGAGAGGCTGCCTTCTCCGCTGATCCGCAGGACTTCCTGCGGGTGTACGAAGAAAGCTGTGGGAGCCCTGGATGACGATGATAAAAATGAACTGATCAAGAATATGTGGAGTTCTGTAGATTTCCAGCATCAATCCTGGATCGGGGCGCTGCTTATGCGAGAAATGCTTCTGGAAAGCGGCGATCGCTATGGGTTTTTGAATGGACTCGGAAAGGTGCTTTCTTATCTGAAGGTGAGCAAATCCTATGTGTACCTGTTCCAGGAGCCAAGAAAGGTCGCTCCGGGGGAATTGCCCCAAAAACCCGCTAAAATGAAGCTTGCCCTGGTTCAGAACGGGGAGAATCTTACAACATTTGACTGGGAAGAAGCGCCGATCTTAAGCGCCGAAAAAGGAAGCGGAATTCCTGAGCAGATACCAGACGGAAAATACATGTCGTTTATGCTCTTCTTTGAGGAATATCAGTATGGAACGTTAAATCTGGAAATCGAGCCGGAGCGTATTGAGTTCTTTTACATGTTCGCTTTGGAGCTGGGATCCAGCCTTCGGTATCTGCAGATGTCTATGGAGCAGGCAAGGTACCAGGCAGAACTGCAGGCCCTTGCAAGGCACGACAATCTTACGGGACTTTACAACCGGCTGGGACTGATCGGCGCAGTGACAGGCTATGTCAGGAATTATCCGAAAAAGACTCTTGCTGCAATGATGGCGGATCTCGACCACCTCAAGCAGATCAACGATACCTTCGGGCATAAGGAGGGAGACTCCGCGATATCAAAGGCGGCGGATATCCTTCGCGAAGCGGCAGGTCCCCGCTCCCCTCTCGGACGAACGGGAGGCGACGAATATATGGGAGTATTTGTGGCGGACCCAGAAGAAAGAATCGCTGCTGTAAAACAGCGGGTAAAGGACAGATGCGAGGAATATAATCGGATTTCCGGCAAACCCTACTATCTTGAAATTTCCCTTGGCTTCCATACTTTTAAGGGGGAAGAGTATACCGAGCTTTCCGCTGTGATGGAAAAAGCGGACGAAAGACTTTACGAAGCCAAGAAAAGCAGACGGGCTTCGGTAATAAAAGAGCAGGGCAATTAGCCCAAAGCCCGGAAGGATATAGGATCAGATCAAGGTATAAAAAAATTGGACCGTTTCGGTCCTTTTTTTTGTCTTTATATATAGAGAATTTCTATATTTGCGCGGCTTTTCGGATCTTAGAACAAATTTGATAAGTCGTTATGTATACAAAGTTAAATGGAACAAAGAGAATTTTCATAAAAAATGAAAAGGAGCAGAGAGAGATTATGATGAAGAGGAGAGGTTTCAGAACGTTTGTGGCGGTGCTGGCCCTGGTTTCAATGCTGTTAGAGAATACTTCCATGGTATTCGCTGTTGAGGGCGGCTTTGATACGGAGCAGACCGAGGTCTACGAATCGACGGATACGATCGAAACGGAAACGTCGATCGAAACGGAAACGGCCGATGTTTCGCAGAATGATTCGGAGGAAACGGAGCTTTCTGAGGAGCAGGAGACCGTACCGGATGAGGCGGAGACGCCGGAGGAAACGGCTGTGGAGCCTGTCGTAGAAATAACGACAGAAGAAAATACCGAGCCGCAGTCCTCGTCTGAGGAGGCTGCGATAACGATCAGCTCTGTTGAGGCAGTGGACGGAAGCAGGCTTGAGATATCCGGGAATGAGTATATCCCTCTTTATATCGATACCGATCAGCTGAACAGTAAGGATACCTTCCGGCTTTCTCTGGATCTGCCGGACGGCGCTGCCTATGACGGGCTGCTTAACGGGGAGTTGTCGAAGGGAAACGGGAATATCTACTATCTGGATAACCTTCAGAATCGTACTGCCCGGGTTTCTGTAAGGGAAGCCTCCGAGGGAGTGACTGTAGAATATACGGTTCGAGGGGATGGCTATCCGCAGATCTCCCTGACCTCCGCAGAGGAGCCTGAGCCGGAGAAGGAGCTTCGGGTTACGGAGGACGGCAAGGCGATCGAAGGAAACGGCCTTTCGGAGCTGACGATAACTTTAGACGGCTCAGCGCTGAACAGCAGGCTTTCCTACAGCCTCTATATCGGAACCGACGCGGCGGTTACTTATGAAGGAACTGCGGTAAACGGGTCCATCACCGGTTTAACGAAGAATACAAAGACGATTTCTCTCTCTGATCTGGATTATCAGTCCTTTACGATATATGCGGCCGGCGAGAATACGAATACGATCGCCGCGGATTACTCCATTGACTCTGTAAACAACAGCGCCGTTCGTATCAAGCTGTACGATTCCGGCGAGGAACAGAAGGTAAAGCGTGACTATACTTACGAAGATGAGCTCGTCTATGTCACGGCGACGCTGGAAAGGGCGGATGCTGTGCCGGATGATGCTTATTTTTCCGTGACCAGGGTAGAGCCTGAGTCTCACGAGTATGACTATGATTCATATATGGATGCTCTGAATGAGAACTCGGAGGACGGGACAGAGTATAGCGGGGAAAATACAGTTCTCTATGATATTACGTTCTATACGGATGAGACAAAGACCGTAGAGATCGAGCCGGAGGAGGGTTCCGTTACGGTTTCGATCCGATTCAAAGAAAATCAGTTGGATACAGGTCTCGGAGCAGAGGCAGAGGGTACTCTGGAGATCAATCATCTGACGGAGACAGAGGATACCATAGCTGTAGAGAATATAGAGACGGAAACCGTTGTAGAAAACGGAGAGGTCAGCTTTGTCACGGAGAGCTTCTCGATCTATTCCGCTACCTATAGCAAGGCGACAACAAGTTACGATCTGACGTACAGCGATGACAGCATCGAGGTCACTGTAAAGCTCCCGAAGGAGGAGGCGGAAAAGAACAGCGTCCTGTCAAATTATCTCGGAGATAATCTGAGCGGAAACGGGCTGAAGCTCCGTGTGTTTAAGCGAGACGGAAGCTGGTACAACGATACAAAGGCGGTAGTCAGAGAGCTTATCACAAGTAAGAAAATCTTTGGGAATTCGATTACTACGGATGATGTAAAATATTTAAACAGTGATAATTGGGACAGCTATATCTGGGTGTTCCCCTATGAGCTTGTTCTTTGGGGAACCGTCAGGGATCAGTGGAACAGCTGGGAGGATTATCTCTGCTCTCTGAAGGACTTTGAAGGCGTAGAGGTGTCCTTTACTTTTAAAAATCCTACTCTTCAAAAGCTGATCAGCGATTGCCAGGGCGCGGATGTTTCGACGATCCAGGTAGATCTGGCAGACAGCTTTTATTCCGCGAATAACCAATATAACCCCGGTTCCTACGGTATTTCAAACGTTGATCAGAGTAATACGAAAAGGGTATTGGACGGAGCTTCGTACAGTAACAACGGCGATAATCTGACCTTCGAACTCAACGGGGCTTCCGATATTATTACCGTCGTCCTGAAGAAATCGGTTTCGGATCCTGTAGGTTATACCTCCGCTACAGCGAATCAGAAAAAAGTAGTTTTTGATTCAAACGGAGGTTCTTTGGTTGAAACGCAGCTGGTCGAGGAGGGAAAGACCGCCTCGGAGCCCTCTGCTCCGACAAAGGATGGCTGTGTATTTCAGGGATGGTATAACGGAAATACTGCCTATAGCTTCAGTACCCCGGTTACTTCCAATATTACATTGAAAGCAAAATGGGACAAAAATACGGTTACCTTTGTCAGCAACGGAAACAGCACAGCGACCCTGGTAGCAAACGGCACCGCAGTTCAGAGACCGAGTGATCCGATCAAGAGCCATCACACGTTTTCCGGTTGGTATTTTGGGGATACGGAATATAACTTCAGTACTCCGGTAACAGAGGATATTGTTTTGACCGCGAAGTTTGAATACGCTTCGCAGGCAAGCGTTTATACTCCGGGAACGAGCTACACCTACAGGGAGATCCTGGGCGATGCTGTATACTATGGGGTAACGGCCAATACGGTTTCACCGAACGCGCATATGGATTCCAATATGGCGGCCGGTCTGGTCAACGGAAATTCCGATACGACGCAGGGTGTGTATACAGGGAATCACAACCCGGGCAATTCGATCGCCGCGACAGTAAACGGCAGTTGGTTTACCAGAGCGGAGGGAGAAAAAGCTTTTACAATTTTCGTGGGGGAGGAGTATGTAGACTCTCTGGCGCAGAACCTTCTCTGCCGGGTATCCGATTACAGACTGACGTTTAACGGAGAAACCATATCGATCCATCTGCCGGATGTCAAGAGAAGACAGGAATCGAATGGAAGCTTCTATTACTATATTAACGAGAATGATACAAAGTTTGACGGGGAAGCGGGACAGGCTCTTCTTGCCAGATGCTGGAGATATAAAGAGTACAGTGGATCAAAGCATATTACACTGGATTCCGCGAGCCATACCAGCGGTGAATTAAAAGCTGCTGTAAGAGGTATGGTCACAGGAACAAAGTCAGAAAGTCTGGCAGGAGAAGCACAGGCGTATAATTTCGCGGATATAGCAGATTACTATGCGCAGGATAAGGACGTTCCCGAAGGAAGCGGAGAAACGGCAGGGAAGTATACGATCGATCTTCGTAACAGCCCGGCGGGAACCTACTATGTGAATTTTGCCGCGGGAGAGTACGCCAGTAAGGTTGGCGGATCTGCGGATGGTCTGCATATCCGGCTGAACAGTAATCAGAATATAGTTTTCAACATTCCGGATACAAATGTTTCGCTCAATCAGTTCAGTCTGGATATCGGAAACGGAGCCGGCTACCGGACCTCCGGAAAAAATAATGAGGGTGATGATGACTATGCTAAAAGCGTGGTCTGGAATTTATACAATGCTACGACCGCATCGAATTCCGGGTCGATCAACGGCATTGTCTTGGCACCTTTAGCAGCGTACAGCATCGGGACGACTTCTACAGGATGGGTTGTTGCTGATTCCGTCAGCAACGGCGGAGAGTGGCACTGTGTCTGGCAGGAAATGCCTGCAAATCCCGCTGAACCGGAAGAACCGGGAGTCGATACCCCGGCTACAGTAGAGATCCCTGTCAGCAAGAGCTTTGCGGAGGGGGCTGCCTGGCCGGAGGGTGATTCCTATACCTTTACCCTGACAGGTCAGACGACAAGAACGGTTGAAACGACGAGCACGGGGAGCTGTTATACGGCTACTGCCCGGATCCATCAGACTCCGGAGACCGGCAGGGAGGATTATCGGATCCAGGTCGATGCGATCCATGGAGGAGATCACACTACCGATCTTCAAACGGTGAAGATCGCCTTTAATCAGCCGGTACAATGGGTTTCCTGCAATGCGCAGGGAGCTGCGTTAGTAAGCGGCAGCGGAACGAACCAGCTGACCTTTACTACGACTTATCATCAGAATCCGACGGATCGGATCGGTTTCGGCGATCTGGTTGTTACTTCGGATGGAGGTCTTGCCGTTACGGACATCGAAGTGACGGATGGATACGGAACAACTACGGTTACGGGATCGGAAACGATCACTGCGGAGACGGAGGCGGGATCGGTTACGATTGGGGCCGCTGCCGGTACAGGCTCGATCGGTCCTCTGACCTTTGAGCCGGCAGATACTGCCGGAACAGTTTCCTATTATTATACCTTGGCCGAAAATGAGCCGGAGTATTCTGACGTGATCAGGGACCCGAAGGTCTATGAGATCAGGGTCGACGTCACGACTATGATTTCCGGAAAGAATAGGACGGCAACCGCGAAGATTTATTATAAGAACACGAACGGGGATTATGTCGAGCTTCCCGCGGGACAGAGCTTTACCTTTGAAAACAGGATCTCCGCAGGTCATACTCCCGCGCAGGTCACCTTTAATGTTGCAAAGAGCTATCAGGGAGATTGGACCGGTAAGAGCTTTACCTTTACTATTTCCGGAAGTGAGGGCGCGCCGATGCCGAAAAAGGATGGCCAGACCGTTACTTCTGTTACAACTGCAGCGGACAGCAGTCAGGGAAACAGTCAGACCCTGAGCTTCGGGACGATCGAATTTGCGGCGGGGGACAGCGATACAAGCGCGAATAAAGTTCCCTATACCTATACGATTACGGAAACGCCAGGTACGGATCCGGATATCGCGTATGACCCGACGATATATACGATCACATTAAATACCTATACGGTCAAAGAGGGAAATAACTGGGTCGCCAAGGTCGAAAAGGAAGGGGCGGACAGCACGGAAAGCTATACCGGCGAGACTCTGAGCTTTGAAAACAAGATCGCTACCGGGAATCTTACGGTACAGAAGAGTGTGACCGGATGGTGGAGAATCACCTGCGAGCGGATGGGGAACGAAGCGTCGGTCGCAGATCCGGTCTTTGGACCTAACCATACCCATAGAAAGATCTACTGCGGCGATCCGAGCCACTGGAGGATCGATCTGGATGAAAACGGAGTTCCGACGAAGCTGACGGAGATCGACACACCGTATCCGACCTATAATAATGGCGAGCTGCCCTGCGTTATCTATACGGATGATACCTATACTACCGTACGGGATATCAGTACGATCAGGCAGGGCGAGACCATTTACTGGACTTCGGTGCATGACGGGATCAAGGTGCAGTGGCGTCATTATGGTACCGTAGAAAGCACAGGATCCTTCGATTTTACCGTTTCGAAGGATGATACCTATTACTATATGGAGAACGGAGTAGTCAAAGAAAGCAGTTCTCCTGTATCGTTTTCGCTGGAGGCCGGAGAAAAGGTTGATTTTACGGGCCTTCCGGTTGGAGAATATACGGTTACGGAGCTCGGCTCTGAGAATATCTTTACCGTTTCCGTAAAGGATGGGGAAGGCTCTGTACTTCAGACGTCGGCAAACGGTACGGATACTTCAGCGACCGTGAATGTCACGGCAGGAGAAACTTCTGCGACCGTCAATTTTGTCAATCAGCTGACAGCCGGGACGCTTCGGATCAAGAAAAATGTCAATCCAGGCACTGTGGATTATTCCGGGCAGAACTTCTATGTACGGGTAACAGGGCCATATGACTTTGACGAGCTGCTAACCCTGACGATCGATGAGGAGGGGAAGGCGTCTGTTGCGCTTACGGATCTTCCGGTTGGTACCTATACGGTACAGGAGACCAATGCGGACGGGATCCCGCTTGCGCAGGATACTCCTTACAAGATCCATATGTGGGGATACGGACAGGGCGACAACTGGTCAAATAACGCTTCGATCAATCTGACAGGAGGAAGCGATATCACTGTCCGGATCAGCAATACGATAGGAAGCCTGCAGGTCAATAAGACGTTAGTTCCTACGAACAGTACAGCTCTGTCGGATACGTTCTATTTTGCGGTCACGGACGGAACAAACTACTACGATACACAAGGAAATGCGTATACAGAGCGGCATGTAGAAGCCCTGAGCTTTGAAAACGTTACGCAGGAAACGACACAATCGCTGCTCTTCAAGAATCTCCCTCTGGACAGGAAGTATTCTGTCAGGGAGCAGATGGCTGTTTCAGAAAACGGGGCGACCTCCTATGTGGATGCTGACAGCAGCAATGCGGACTTTAACTATCAGGTTGCCTATGAAACGGTCAACTGGGCATCTTCCGGATATTATACGGTCCAGGGAGCGGACAATATAGAAGCGATCACCGGAGATAAAGGAAACAGGCCTCTGGTCAACGTCAATATAACAAATACCGAGAAGCAGTATAGTGAGATCAATATCCATAAAGGCGGATATCATTCTAATCTCGGGGGCGTCGTCTTTGAACTGACCAGGAATGGGAAGCCTGTCGTTGCGGAGTTAGTCAGTACCGATCCAGAGAACAATACCTATCATTTTGTTTCCGCGGACGGATCTGCGGAAGCCACAAGGCTTGTTACCGGCAGCCAGGGGCAGGTTGGGATCCACGAGCTGCCCTGGGGCGAATATTACATCAAGGAGGTCGATACCGCAACGGGCTATGTGGTCAGCGAGGATGCCTGGCTGTATGTCAATATCAAGGATTATCCGAGCGGACACGCACTGAGCGGAGATAATGAGATAAAGGCGGGAAGTGCTTTTACGGGCTTCTCGGCAACGAGCTTTGGAAAGGGTTCTGTAAGCTGCGGCGGTAATGTCATAAATGACAAGGGCCAGTTTGAGCTTATGGTGACAAAGACAGGCGACGGCGCGCCGCTTGCCGGAGCGGAGTTTACGCTTTATAAGGCGGATGGGACGACTGCGTTAGAGACCCAGACGATCACTGCCAGATACGACGGCACTGAGGAAAATAAGGTTGTTGCCGCAACGGCTAAGTTCAGTACGAAGTTAGACTGGGATGAGACCTATATCTTAAAGGAAACAAAGGTTCCGGAGGGCTATGTAAAAGCGGCGGATCAGACCATCGCGCTTTCAGCTGACGATTACGCTGCGCTTTCGAATTCGACGTATTCCCTTACGATCGACAACAAGAGGATCGAGGGTCAGGTTACTCTTACAAAGCATGACAGCGCGGGCACGGGACTTTCCGGTGGTGAATTTGAGATCCATAAGGGTGAGGCGGTGATCGGTGTCCTTCAGGGGGAAGGCGGTGACGGTCACTATACATACGCAAACGGCGCGGAAGGCGCGGTAACGACGATTAAGACGGATACAGACGGGAACGCTGTCGTTACGGGGCTTCCTTATGGTAACTATACATTTGTAGAAACTAAAACACCGGATGATTCGAAGTATTCAAAGGACGCAGAGCAGAGCTTTGCCATTGTTGATGACGGCGATCAGGCAGCGGTTGTCATGGTAAATACGACGAATCCGGCGGCGGTTCAGTTTAAGAAGGTGGATGCCACGACCGGACGGCCGATCAAGGATGTTCCCTTCTATCTCTATAAGGCGGATAAGACCCTGTACAGGGCAACGCCCTATTTATCAGGCGCGGACGGGATCGTTCGGGCGGAGAATCTGGCAACAGGCTCCTACTATTTCGAGGAGCGGTTCTATGACAGCGAAGGGAAGGAGATCGACCCTGATAACGGGTATCAGAAGTTGTCAGAGAGCGATAATCATTTCGCCTTTACGATCACGGAGTCGGATGGCGGAAGTACGGTGACGCTGACAGAGAATAACGTTACGACGTTAGAAAACGGGATCGCTGTTGTAAAGAACGAGCAGGGCAAAGGAACCGTTACGGTTACGAAGCGCAAGGATACGGCGGACGGCGATCTGATTTCCGGGATCACCTTTGAGCTGTACCAGACTGACGCTTCAAAGAGTACCGAGATCAAGCAGAGCATGAAGCAGTACAAAGGCGTTACATCGGACGGTGTTGTAACATTTACCGGGCTTGACTGGGGCTGGTATTTCCTGCGTGAAGTACAGAATGACGCTACAAGGCCTTATATTCTTACGAATAACGGGATATCTGATGTCTTCTATGTCGGGCTGGACGTTGAGGGCGGAAGCGCGAATATAGAAAAGACAATTATCAATAGTATTAAAAAGGGTTCTGTTCATCTGACCAAGGTGGATGAGGAGACGAAGGCTGCTTTGAGCGGCGCTGTCTTTACTCTTTATAAGGATGAGGTAAAGGCCGGAAATGAAATCGGCGGAGAGAACGGTGTCTCGATCACTAATGCCGCGGGTATTACGATCGATAACCTGGAATATGGGAATTACCTCCTTAAAGAAACCTCTGCTCCGGCCGGCTATCAGCCGCTGCAGAATCCGATCGCCTTTACGATCGACGGAGAAGCGGAAAGGGATTCCTCCTATGACGCGGTGAAAGAGATTCCGAATCCCCGGAAGACAGGGACGGTGACTCTGACCAAGTATTCCGGATCAGAGAAAATCCAAATAGCAAATGAGGAGGACCGCGGAGAATTCACGCTTTATTCGGCGGATGCCGCAAGCTTTGGCAGCAGGATAAAGAGGCTGTTCTCCGGAACGGATTATTACGAATACGGTACCTATACGCTGGGAGCTGACGGAACGCTGACCGTATCAGACCTTCCATGGGGCAGCTATTACTTTGCGGAGACCAAGGCGCCCAAGGGCTATGTAGCGGATGAAAATAAGGAATATCCGTTCACGATCGGCCTGATCGAGGATAACGGTAATAAGACGGAGAGCTTTGAGGTCTCGTATGATGTTACAAATACCGAGAAACCCGGGAAGATCCGCCTGGTGAAGCAGGATAACGCTGAGGACAGAGACGCGGACCTGACAGGCGCGGAGTTCAAGCTCTTTAAGATCACGGATACGGAGGCGGAGGATCTGCTTTCGGCGGATAACGCGACGCAGTATCCGAACGATTCCGTGACCTATACGATCGGGGAGAATAACCAGCTGATCGTTGACAACGTAGAGTGGGGCACCTATTACTTTGAAGAGATAAAGCCTGCGACGGGCTACAGACTTCCTTCAGACAGAGTAAACCGCCTGACTCAAACGATCGTTATAGGCGCGGATAATGCCGTGGATTCCATCGGAAGAAACGATACGGCAAATACGATCGTCTTCGGAAACGATAAGGTCGAGGGAACGATCCGGCTTCAGAAGGTAGATGAGAACAATGAAAACCTTGCCGGAGCAACCTTCTATATCAATGTTAAGACAGATCGGGGAGAGAGAAATGTCAAGCTTACCGGGTCAAACGGTGTATACAGCTATGACGGGCTCCACGATGGCCTGTTTGACAGAAATTCAAAGGATATCGCTGATACAGACGGAGACGGGCTCTTAGTTGTAAATAATCTGCCTTACGGAACCTATGAGGTTTACGAGGCTTCCGCTCCCGATGGCTATAATCTGGTAGAAACGCCGAAGGAATTTACGATCTCCGAGGACGGACAGGGGACCGGGGAGGACGCAGAGCCTGAGCTGTTCGTTAACAGCCCTGTCCAGGCGAAGGTCAGCTTCTATAAGATCGGAGACGGGGAAGACGGCCAGAAGAAGGGACTTGCCGGCGCGATCTTCCATCTGTATAAGAGCGAGGAGAACGAGGCAGGAACGACAAGCTGGATCAGCATCGGAACAAAGACCTCGGAGAGCGACGGACTCGTAGAGTTCGGCGGTCTTGCGGTCGGAGATTACTATGTCGTAGAGGATAAGGCTCCCGAAGGATATACGATCACGATGGACGGTGACGAGCCGAAGAAATATACCTTTACGGTCGGAAATAACGATGACGGAGCAACGAAGCAGATCTCGCCCGCGGTAGCTTTTGGCGACGGAAAGATCGGTGTCAATAACGCACAGGCAAAAGGTACCGTAAAGCTGTTCAAGTCAGGCAGCAACGCGCCGCTGACCGGTCTGAACGGAGCGAAATACGCTCTGTATCAGGAGGGAACCGATACGCAGATCTTTGCTGAGCTTGAGACCGGATATTCCTATACGAAGGGCGAGACTACAGGGACGGCAGGCGAGGCCGGCTATCTCACGGTTTCGGGGCTTGACTGGGGTACCTATTATTTCATTGAGACATCCGCGCCGGAGGGCTATAAAGCGGATACGAAGACAAAATATACCTTTAAGGTCGATTCATCCAATACAGGGACGCGAGTTCTGTATCCCGGAACGGGAGAGGAGCAGACTGAGGGGAAGATCATTACAACGGATACGGGAGGGAATGATCTGAAGGTCGTCAATGAACAGATCCTCGGACAGGCGAAGCTCACGAAGAAGAACAGCGTTACGAAGGCTGTGATCGAGGGAGCTACCTTCCGACTTTACTATGATACGGAGGATTCCCAGGCTGCGCCTCAGCTGGTGGCCGGATATGAAAATACGTCCTTTGTAACGGACAATAAGGGTGAGATCAAGACTTCAAAGGATCTGCCGGTCGGAAAATACTACTTTGCGGAGACGAGTCCGATGACCGGTTATATCGCTTCGGTTACAAAGTATGCCTTTGAGGTAAATGAGAGCAACTATATAAACGTTATTCCCGCGTCGGACAAGACCGGAACCGAAGAGGGAGTTGCCCTGAATCAGCCGATTCTCGGAAAAGTGAAGCTCTTCAAGTATGAGACGGTGGACGGAGAAGAGGTTGCGATCACCGGCAAGGCGAAATTCCGGCTCTACAAAGAGAGCAGGATCCTCTGGTTTAATTCCAGCCAGAAGTTGGATATCTATGAGACCACGGATGGCTATATCACGGTGGAGGATCTGGAATGGGGCACCTATTACTTTGTAGAAGAAGAGGCTCCGAAAGGCTATGTAGAGAACAAGGACGCAAGGTATATCTTTACCATCGACGGCGATCGGACGGATTATACGACCGCGTCGACTATGCTGAAGGTAGAGAATGAGCGGCAGAAGGGCTCTTTAAAGCTGAAAAAGACGGATGAAGAGACAGGCAGCGCATTAAAGGGCGCGGAATTTAACCTTTATAAAGGCGTCTATGGCAGCGGAACGCCTGTAGCCGGAGCGCAGGGGCTGGTTACGGACAGCAAGGGCGAGATCACAGTCACCGGCCTTGACTGGGGTCAGTATTACTTCGTGGAAACGCAGGCGCCGACCGGATATACGCTGAAAAATGACAGCTACGTGGACAGCTATACCACGGAGGAAGCCGGTCAGACGGTATCGCGCAAGCTGATTATTGACGCGAACAATGTTGAGGCAAGCGCAAAGGCTCCGTTAACTGCTGCTCTTACGAACGGGCAGATCTACGGAAACGTAAGGCTGACCAAGTATGATGACAAGACTCCGGCCGGAACGCTTGGCGGGGCTCGCTTTGAACTATATACGACAGCGGATGCGCGGGTATATGTGAGCGGAGAGAACGGAGCATATCAGTACAGTAAGGACGAGACGAGTGTTGTTCTTGAAACGCCGTCGACTTCGGATAATACGAACGGTATCTTAACGATCACAGGGCTGCCGTACGGAAACTATTACTTTAAGGAAATCAAGGCTCCGGAGGGTTATACGGCAACCTCCGTCCGTTCCTCCTTCAGTATCGAGGAGAATAAGGACGGCTTTGTCGACGTGACCTGTATGAACGGCGAAATCAAGGGCGCGGTTGAATTTACGAAGCTTTCGGATGACGAAACGCCGATTGAGGACGCGAAGTTTATCCTTTATAAGAAAGCAACGAAAAACAACGGACTGGCGCCTGCCGTGATCGGAGAGTATCATTCCGATTCTGCAGGAAAGGTTTCGGCAGCGGGTCTTACTGTGGGTGAATATTACTTCACAGAGCAGAGCACGCCGCATGATGCATGGGAGCTGAGTACGGAAGCGCTGAGCTTTGAAATAACAGACAGCGATAACGGAAAGGTAATCTATCTGGGAAGCGGAGATGATCATCGTGTCGTAAATACACGAAAGCAAGGCTCCGTCAGACTGTTAAAGACCTATCGTGACGACGATGAGACCGGGGTTCTCGAGGGAGCCGGCTTCAGGCTGTACCGTATGGCAGGATCGGAGCCTGCCTCCGGAGATGAACTGGTTCTGATCAACAGCCAGGAAAGCGCCGTTACCGATGAAAAGGGCGAGATCAATGTTACTGGACTGCCTTGGGGCGACTATTACTTCGTAGAGATCTCCGCTCCTGATGGCTATGTATTTGATCCGGTTGCGGCGGAGACGACGTACTACCGTTTCCGGGTGGATGAGACGACAGCCGCTGCAATGCAGACGGTTTCGGTTGAAAACGAGAGACAGACCGGAAGCCTTACGATCTCGAAGCTGGATTCTACGGATCACACGAAGGGCCTTGATGGTGTAGCCTTTAACCTCTATAAGATAATAAAGGACAGTGACGGGAAGGAAGAACGTACGTTAAAGGCTACGTTAGCTACGTCCTCAGGCGGACAGCTTTCCTACAGCGGACTGCCCTGGGGAGATTACGTTCTGGTAGAGACCGGAACGATAAACGGCTATGTTCTGGATACGGCATCCGCGGAGCATCCGTTTACGATCGGTAAGAAGAACGACAGGCTCGTTCTGGAATATACCGAAACGATCACCAATCGTCCGGTTCAGGGCTATGTTGAGCTGGCGAAGGTGGATTCTGAAAACAACAATATCGTCCTTGGCGGCGTTGCTTTCGATCTCTATTCCGGGATCGCGGGGAGCGGAACGAAGGTCGGCGAATATATGACCGATGCTGCCGGAAAGCTGTTCCAGACTGTTAAAAACGGCGACGGGACAGAGAAGACAGAGACGAAGATCGGACCTTTGAACAAAGGAAATTACTATTTCCTTGAAAACGCGGACCGTTCTACGCTGAAGGGCTATCAGTTCAGTGATCAGGCGATCTCGTTCGCGATTACTGAGGATGGTAAGACGATCTCCTTTACGGGAAATACGAATTCGATCAAGAATACGAAGAAGACCGGCAAGGTACGGATCAGAAAGATCGACAGCGAGACGAAGGACGGGCTGGCGGGAGCGGAGTTTACGCTTTACGCAAGGGAGCCGAAGTCCCTGGGTGAGAGGCTGGCATCCTTACTGACGGATGAATTTAAGAGACAGACCTATACGACAAAGAGCGATGGTGTGATCGAGATCGAAGGCCTGGATTGGGGAAAATATTTCCTGGCAGAGACCAAGGCGGCTCCGGGGTATGAGCTGCTTGCGGACAGTGACGGGAAGAGCGTTACCTATGACTTTGAGATCACAGAGGCGAATGCCGGATCGACGATCGTTCTGAATGATATCACGAATACGAAGCTGAAGGGCTCCGTACAGTTGACAAAGACGGATGAAGAGACGAATGCGCCGGTAGCCGGAGCGAAGTTTAAGCTCTATAAGATGACGGGAAGCGAGCCTGTTCTTTCCGGAACGAACGCCGATACAGCCGTTTCTGTTGACGGTGATTCCGAGTGGACGACAAACGACAAGGGCGTTATCCTTGTACCCGGACTTGACTGGGGCAGCTACTATTTCGTTGAGACAGCGCCTGCCAGGGGGTATGAGGAATTTGAAGAAAACAGCGTCGTTTCCGCGGTTATGACGATCGACGCTTCAAATTACAACACCGGCTCTAAGGCTATGAATACGCAGACGGTAGCTCTTACGAATAAGAAGGGCTATGGCTATATCTCGCTGCAGAAGATCTTTGTGAACCCGGATAAGAACGGGTCGACCGGAGTATACTGGAGCGTTGCCTGCGACGTGATGGATAACGCGAAATGGGCAGGTTCGGATGTCGGTGTCTGGGGCGCGGATGAGATCCGCAATACCGAAAAGAATAAGAACCGTGAAGGCCATCAGAAGATCTACTGCGGGACCGAAGAGAACCAGCTGATCTATATGGATGACAACGGTGTACCGACCGGTATGCTTCATGATAAGAGGGGTTCTACCAGTGAGCGTTACGCCTACGGTGATATCAACACCAAGCTGTATACCGATGAAACGTATCAAACGGAAAGAGATTTCTCTACGTTAAAATCCGGTGAGTATATCTATTGGACGACCTGGAACGGCGGCCAGAAATGGTATCATCACGGAACGATCGAACAGACGCTTCATCTGACGGATGAACAGGTGGAAAGCCTGTATTATCCTCCCGATGATTCCGGCTGGGATCTGAGCGGAGTGACCTACCGTCTGATCAATGATGATACGAGCAAGATCGTCGGTGAATATGTTACCAATTCGGACGGAGTTCTGACAAACGGCGAGGGCGAACCGGTGATCGGACCGCTTGCGTACGGGACCTATCATTTTGAAGAGGTTGCTTTGTCCGACAGAGCCAAGGCAGCAGGCTATCAGTTAAGCAGCCAGCTGGCGAGCTTTGTCATCAGTAAGGAGAGTACGTTAGAACACGCCATATCGAATCCGCTTCCGTATGTCAATCACGTCATGGATGTGAAGGGCGGAGCGACCTTCCAGAAGGTTGACGCGGACAATGAAAATACGATCGTAAAGGGAATTTCCTTCAAGGTCTACCAGGACGGCGCTACGGATCCGACAACGACTGTTGTTTCGGATGAGAACGGTACCGTAAAGGTAGAGAATCTTCCGATGGGTACCTATTACTTCGAGGAGGATGGAGATACCGCGAGGAACGCGGGCTATGTACCCGATACGACGAAGTACTACTTCCGGATCACCCAGTATGACAACGGCAAGACCCTGTCTGTACATAAGGACAGCGTTTCCGGAGATCTTACGGGTACGGTAACGAATGAAAAGCAGAAGGGAAGTATTTCTCTTGCCAAGCTTGGGCATGATGATAAGAAGCTTCCTCTGGCAAGGACAGTCTCTGACGGCGGAGCGCAGTTTGAGCTGTGGAGCAGTCTCAGTGACACCGAGCCTTACTATACCGCCGACAAGCTGATGAGCGGAGGCTCTGATAACAAGGGAACGATAGAAAACAACGGGATGACGATCACCGTTTCGGGTCTGCCGTGGGCGACATATTACTTCAGGGAAACCGCAGCGCCGACCGGTTATGTGCTTCCGGCTGCCGGAAACAGAGATACCAACAGCGTTACGATCTATGCAGGAAACGCCTATGCTTCCGTTTCGGAGCCGTTATCCTGTACAAAGAGTGATTTGGCGCTGAAGGTCAAGCTCTCCAAGCTCGATGAGAATAACAATGAGCTGATCGGCGCGACCTTAGAGCTGTATAAGGCGGATGCAGACGGCAAGCGGACGGGAGCCGCCATCGACTCCTGGACGAGCGGAGGATCGCCAAGGACCTTTACCGCAGCTGTCGGAAATGAAGAGGGACTTGCGGCCGGACAGGGCTACGTACTGCATGAGGCGCAGGCACCCGCAGGCTATACGCTTTCGGATGATATCTGGTTCCGAGTAGCTTCTGACGGGACAGTGACAGCCAAATATGTATCGACCGGAACACAGGCAGGCATGATCGGTGAGGGAATCGGTACGACGATCACAATGACAGATACGCCGATCGAGCTTTCGATCTCCAAGAAAGCATGGGAGAGCGGGAACATGCCGCCGTCATCGATGGAGAATCTGTCTGGAGCAATGCTTCAGATCAAAGAAAAAGCGTCCTCCAGAGTCGTGGAATCCTGGACAAGCAACGGCACGAACCATAAGGTAGCCGCAAGTCTTTCGGTCGGAACGGAGTATGTTCTCGAGGAAACCTCCGCGCCGACAGGATATATTAAGATTTCGCCGATCACCTTTACGATAGACGGAAAGGGAGATATCAGGGCGCAGGCGGAGAACGGTACCGATCTTTCGCCGGATAACAACAATCATATATTATATGCTGTTGACAGACCGATCTTTATTCAGATCGCAAAGACCAGACTGACCGGCTCGGAAACGGATTATGTATCGGGAGCGAAGCTGGCTGTCTATGAAGTATTAAGTGACGGGACGCTTTCGGCGCAGCCGGTGGTTCCGGAGTTTACGACGAAAGGCGTTTTAGAGACCATCGATTCCTCGAAGCTGAAGGTGGGCAGCGCTTACCGTCTGGTAGAGCTTTCCGCTCCGGATGAGTATCTGAAGGCGGAGCCGGTGACCTTTGTAGTGAAGGATTACGATCCGACAATACAGACTACGGACGGGCGTCAGCCTCAGATCATAAAGATGAAGGATGAGCTGTTAAAGGTTTATGTTCAAAAGCAGGGTCTCGGAGAACAGCTGGCCGGAGCCTCCCTCCAGCTCTTAGACAGCTCCGGTGAAGTAGTGGCAGAGTGGAAGACTGAGAATAGGCCCGCGGCGATCGTATCCTCTACGGAGGTCGCAAACGAACAGGAGCTGAACCTTTCGGATTATCAGGTCGTTTCGACGAAGGAAGGAAAGACCTTAAAGGCAGGTGTATCCTACCGGCTCGTTGAACTGTCTGACAAAACGCATCCTGTACCTGCCGGATACAATGCGGCAAATGCTGTAAACTTTACGTTACAGAACAATACAACGGTTGTTAAGACGGTAACGATGACAGACCAGCCGCTTGCTGTTGCCTTTGGAAAGAAGAGTACGAGCGGATATCTTGCCGGCGCGACGATGCAGCTTTTGACAGAGAAGAATAAGGAAGATACGGCAATTGCGCAGTGGCGGACCACAGATAAGCCTGTGATCGTTACTCTGGGTACCATTGCCGAGGATTCCAAGTATGAGAAGCTGGAGCTTTCAAAGGGTGTTCTGGAACTTGGAAAGACCTATTATCTCCATGAGAAGACCGACGGAGTTCCAAGCGGATATTACCACGCGGATGATATTCCGGTTACGATTGACAATACGGATATTTTGAGTACGTACGTCCGTGAGGTCGATATGGTCGATGTTGAGCAGGGTAAGACCAGCGTTCCTGTAAGCAAGACCTGGATCATTCCGAGAGACGCAAACGGCAACCCGGCAAGTGACTTTACGGCAAGGACCGCGGTAATAGAGCTGTACAGAGATTCGACGACAAAGGGTAAGTCGGAGGATCTGGTCGCAACATATAATATGACCTGGCCGGAAACGAACTATACCTTCGCGCAGTATCAGGTGAACAATGAGTGGAGGGATCTGGAGAAGAACAGCCCTGCGGGATATGAGTACACCTATAAGGTTGTCGAAAAAGAAACCGAAGCGATCAAGGCTGACTTCAATATTATTTATGATTCAACACCGGGCGTGATCATTAACCGGACGCTGCCGAAGGTGACTGATCTGACGGTTACAAAGACCTGGCAGTGGTATAAGGACAGCGATACGGCACCGCAGGATGTGACCGTATATCTGCTTCAGAACGGCACAAGGATGGCCTCTCATACCTTTGCCTTTGACAAAAAGGATATCACTGTTGGAAATACCTTTGTTTCACAGCCGTTTACCTTTGAGAGTCTGCCGAAATACAATACGGATACCGGACTGGAATATGTCTATACGGTTGAGGAAGAGGGGACCGGCTTTACTTCACAGATCAGTTATGACAGGACCGAGAGGACCGCGTCGATCTTAAATGTGCCGGATGAGACACCGTTCTATATAAGCGGTAAAAAGACCTGGATCGATCCTACGGACAAGGAAGTAACTCATCCGCAGATCGTACTGGCGCTCTACAGAGACGGCGAGCCGTATCTCTATACGGAGCTCGATGAGAAGGATGAATTTACCTTCGGTCCACTCTATCAGTATAATCTGGGACACGGCGGCGGAGCCGATAACCTTGAAACCGCTGACGGACATCCGTATACCTATGAAGTTAAGGAGATCGGAGCAGCAGGCTATGATGTTACGATCACCTACGGAGAAAACAGCGGTAACTATGATCCTGCTCAGATTACGGGCGGAAATCTTGCCGTGAACGTAGAAAACAGGATCAAAAATGAAACGATCAACATTGCCGGAGTGAAATACTGGAGAGACAGAGGCGACGCCGGCAGGCGGCCGGACAGCGTTACCTTTGAGCTGTTCCGGGACGATGTGAGGTTAGAGGATCATACCGCGACGATACAGACACCGAACATTGAGTTCAGGTTTGACGGGCTTACAAAGTATAAGTATGAAGGCGGCAAGGCGATACCTTATGTCTATACGGTAAAGGAACAGGCGCTGGATGGCTATGTTACTTATCCGGATGCAGGGATCGTAGTTAACAATGATTATCTGACAGGTCTCAATACCTACTCGGGAGTCAACTTTACGAATACCCCGACGGCGGTCAATCTGTCCAAGGTAGACCAGTCTGTGATCGTGGATGCCGAGACGGAGAGAAAGGCTGAGCTGACCGGAGCGGTAATGGAGCTCTACGCGTTGTCAGAGGGCGAAGGAAGCAGCGTAAAGGGTGAGGTACTGCAACGTTGGGTATCCGGCCTGACACCACACTATGTCGAAGGCCTGCCGTATGGCTGGTATCGTCTGGTCGAAGCGGATTCTCCTGAGAAATACTGGGATTCAGAACCGATCGACTTTGAGATCACCGCGAATGATATCCTGACTGAGAGTAAGGATGTTCAGTTAGTTACCATGGAGGATGAACCGATCATCGGAGAGGTCAGCCTCCAGAAGATGGATGAAAATAAAACGGATCGTCTTGGCGGCGCGGAGTTTGAGCTGTTTACAGAAGCGGGTGCTCCGGTCAATGTGAAGGAAGCGGTTTCCGCAAACGGCGTTTCCAACAGCGGTCAGTACGAGTATTCCGCGCAGAGTACCGCGGTAACGACGACAACGCTGAAGACGACGGCTCTGGGAGATCTGAATGTAACCGGCCTGCCGTACGGAACCTATTACTTTAAGGAGTCCAAGGCACCGAAGGGTTATGAGCTGAATAACAACAATGAGGTCTTCTCGGTTTCCATCGCCACTGCTTCGAGAGCAGCTGTTGATAAGGAAAGCAAGGATTATAAGAAGAGTTCCGTCACCGTATACGATAAGAAGAAGACCGGCGCGGTAAGGCTCTTAAAGTCCGATGAGGAAGGAAAAGAGCTTGCGGGAGCGACCTTTGAGCTGTATTCACCGGTTGCAAGGACCGGAGTCCAGGCGGTTCTCGGATCGGCGTATCAGGATCCCTGGTATCGTTACGGAACGTATACGACCAATGAGCTGGGTGAGATCTATGAGGACGGTCTGCCCTGGGGTCAGTACTACTTTATCGAAACAGAAGCGCCGGATGGTTATCTGATCCTTCCGGATATTGATGAGGACCTGAGCGCGAGAGTATTTACCTTTGAGGTAGACGCGAACTGGGTAGAAGAAACGGCGGCACCGATCGTTAACGACGAGGCACCGATCGTAAATATCAAAGACAGGACCGGCGGCGGAACAACGCCGACACCTGGGCCTGGAGGCGAGGGCGGAACAACACCGACACCCGGACCTGGAGGAGAGGGCGGAACAACACCGACACCTGGACCTGGAGGCGAGGGCGGAACAACACCGACACCCGGACCTGGAGGAGAAGGCGGAACAACGCCGACACCGGGACCTGGAGGCGAGGGCGGAACGACGCCGACACCTGGGCCTGGAGGCGAGGGCGGAACGACACCGACACCTGGGCCTGGAGGAGAAGGCGGAACAACACCGACACCCGGACCCGGAGGAGAGGGTGGAATTACACCTACGCCTGCACCTACTTCCGAGCCGGGCGGAGGAATAACGCCTACCCCGACTATAGTGCCTACGACGGTTATAACGGTAACGCCGACACCTACCATTTTGCCGGTTATAACAACAACGCCTGCGCCGACACGGGCCAGGGTAACTGAGGGACCTACTCCGACCGTTACGCCGGAGCCTACCGAGGAGCCCACGCCTGTTCCGGGAGTGACCGATGAGCCGATACCGACGGAGGTTGTAGTAGTTGTAGTTACGGAGACACCGACGTATACGCCGACTCCTACTGCTACACCGACAGCTGCCGCTACTCCGACTGTTGCTCCGACGCTTCGGCCTACCGTAACCCCTACGGCTACCGTTACTCCGATTCCTACAGCGGCAGTGCTGGGGGCGAGAAGAACGCAGCCCGGCGGAGTCGTCGCGGGAGTTCTGGGAGTAAGGAGCGCGCCTACGCAGGGTGTGCTCGGAGCAAGAGTAGGACCTGTGACGGGCGACGCAGCAAATATCGCTCTCTGGCTGATCATTCTTTCGGCCAGCATCGGAGCGGTGATCCTGATCCTTGTTCAGTCTTCGAAGAAAAAGAAGGCAGGAAAATAAAAAGAGAAATATAAAGCTTATGATCCTTTGCAAAGAGGCAGAGGACCTTAAGTGAAACAGGAAGGCCGCGGTACAGCCCAGCTTTGTGCAGGAGTCTGTTGCCGCGGCTTTGCTGTAATAAGAACTGGATATCTACCCGTTTCTTTTTTGGCGCGGATGATATATAATGATATCCGGTAACTGCCCGGGGAGTTCGGGCGTAAGAATAGTTATACAGAGGAGATTTATGCATGATACCGAATACGAACTATAATAATCTGAAGGATTCCTATTTGTTTTATAATATCGCCCAGAAGATCAACGCGTATCTGAAGGAGCATGAGGGAACGAAGCTCTATCGGATGGGGATCGGGGATGTTTCGCTTCCGCTCTGCGACGCGGCGATCAGGGCGCTTCACGAGGGCGTGGACGATCAGTCAAAAAAGGAGACGTTCCACGGCTATATGCCGGAGTGCGGGGCGCCGTTTCTTCGGGAGACGATCTCCGGATATTATCAGAAGCGCGGGGTTTCCCTTTCCAGTGAGGAGGTCTTTGTTTCCAGCGGCGCTTCGGATGAACTGGGAGATATATTGGACATTTTCGGCAAGGGCAAGATCGTTCTGATCATGGAGCCGGCCTATCCCGCGTACGTAGACGCAAATGTGATGTCCGGAAATACGATCATCAAGCTGCCGGCGGGAAAGGAGAACGGATTCCTGCCCAGTCCGTCAGATCTCGAAAAGGGGATCAGCCCCGACGTGATCTATATCTGCTCCCCGAACAATCCTACCGGCGCGGTGTTCTCGAAGGCGGGCCTTAAGGAATGGGTGGATTTTGCGAATGAGACCGAGGCGCTGATCATTTTTGACGCAGCTTATGAGGCCTTTATTTCCAAGGACGCTGTTTCCGCGGATGGTGTCGCGCTTCCGCACAGTATCTTTGAGATCGAGGGAGCAAGGACCTGTGCTATCGAGATCTGTTCCCTTTCCAAGACTGCCGGCTTTACCGGGACCAGATGCGGTTATACGGCGATCGCGAAGGATTTAAAGCGCGGCGGGATGACGATCAACGATATGTGGGTCAGAAACCGGACGACGAAGACGAATGGCGTTTCCTATATTCTTCAGAAGGGCGCGGCAGCGATCTTTACGGATGAAGGGCAGAGACAGATTCATGAAAATATAGATATCTATAAGAATAACGCGAAGGTTCTGATGGAAGCGGTGGATTCGCTCGGAGTCTGGTATACGGGCGGCGAGAACGCACCCTATATCTGGATGGAGTGTCCGGGGGGACTTGGAAGCTGGGAGTTCTTTGACAGACTTCTGATCGAGCATCAGGTGGTCGGAACGCCGGGAGAGGGCTTTGGAAAGTGCGGAGAAGGGTATTTCCGTTTCTCGTGCTTCGGGTCGCCGGAGGATACGGTAGAGGCGGCGAAGCGCCTGAAATCCTTTCATTAACGTAAGTTTGGCGTTATAGCGGATTTGAGTCGAATACTTGTGTGATATACTGATTTGAAGGTCTTTACAGCGGATGATTATTGGGTCAGAAAGAATGGAATATATAAGAATCAATGAGAATGGGATACATATCGTCTTTGGCGTGACGGAGGACAGACGGTTTAAGCTCCTGCATTTTTCGAGCGCGGAGTTTAAGGAGAGCGATCTGATCACGGTCCGTACGGAAATGAAGGAGGATGAGAAGGCGCGGACCGATATCAACGATGAGGTTTTTCAGCTTGTTCAGTTCAAGGCTTCCGGCTTCAATTCGCCCTATGAAAAGCACGGAAACAAGCATATCCTTTCAGCACCGGGCTGTTTTTTCCGATATGTCGGAATGACGGACGAGCGAAACGGGAGCGGAAGGCTTCTTACGATCACCGAGGAGGATGCGGAGCTTACGGGGATCCGCGTGGTTACGACCATGCAGTTTTATGACGGGATTTCCGTTGTAAGGATAAAAAACAACGTTATCAATAACGGTCGAGAGACGGTGACGTTGGAGGATGTGTCCTCTTTCCTGTATTTCGGGATCGATAAGGAGGGAGAAAAACTTCCTGAGGATAAGATGCATCTCATCGTGCCGCAGAATGGCTGGCAGAAGGAGTATACGATCAAGGACTGTGGCTTTACAGAGCTGGGGCTTACCTTTACGCAGCCCGGGCTGTTTCCGAGAAGCTCTCTGGTCTTTGAGGTGACGAATACCGGGCACTGGTCGACAAAAAAGTATCTGCCGATCGGCTATATCGGAAACCGGGAGGCGGATACCGCCCTCTTTTTCCAGATCGAGCATAACGGCTCGTGGCATTACGAGGTGAGTGACCAGAACGGGCATTACTATGTCTATGTTTCCGGACCGAATGAGACACAGTCCCACTGGTTTAAGGAGTTAGCACCGGGTGAGAGCTTTGAAACGGTTCCGGTGGCGGTCGGGGTATCGGATGATTCCGCAGAGCATATGATCCGGGAGCTAACGAAATATCGACGGAAAATACGGCGGCCGAACCGGGACGATGAGGAGCTGCCGGTGATCTTTAATGACTATATGAACTGTCTGTTCGGGGATCCGACGACAGAAAAGGAGCTTCCTCTGATCGATGCCGCGGCTCAGACTGGCTGTGAGTATTTTGTGATCGATGCCGGATGGTACGATAAGGGCTTCTGGTGGGATTCGGTCGGAGAGTGGAAGGAGTCGAGGGAACGCTTTCCAAACGGGATCAGAGAGGTTACGGACTATATCCGTAAGAAGGGAATGATTCCGGGCTGCTGGCTGGAACTTGAGGTCATGGGAACCGAGTGTGAGAAAGCAAAGAGGGTCCCGGACGACTGGTTCTTTGTCCGGCACGGGAAGCGGGTCTGTGACAGGAGCCGCTATCAGCTGGATTTTCGAAATCCAGAGGTCATAAAGCACGCGGACGAGGTGATCGACCGGGTCGTAAAGGAATACGGCGCAGGCTATATCAAGATGGATTATAATATCGAGCCGGGTATTGGGACGGAGCTTTTGGCGGACAGCCCAGGGGACGGCCTTTTGCAGCATGAAAGGGCCTATCTGTCCTGGCTTTCCGGGGTGTTTGAGCGCTATCCCGATCTTGTGATCGAGAACTGTTCCAGCGGAGGGCTGCGGATGGATTATGCGATGTTATCCCGCTACAGTATCCAGTCGACCTCGGATCAGGAGGACTATCGGGAGTACGCGACGATCTCGGCAAACGTTCAGCTTGGGGTCTGTCCGGAGCAGGCGGCGGTCTGGTCCTATCCTGTGAACCGGAAATCGGCGGAGCCTGAGGAGGTCATCTACAATATGGTCAACGCGCTTTTGCTTCGGATCCATCAGAGCGGGCATCTGGCAGAGCTTCCGAAGGAGTCGGTAGCGCTTGTAAAGGACGGGCTTTCTGTTTATAGGAGTATCCGGGGCGATATTAAAAACGCGACGGTCTTTCTGCCAAACGGCTTTGCGGATAACCGGGATAAGTGGCTTTGTTCAGGATTGCAGCTTGACGACTCGGCGTATCTCTGCGTCTGGAAGCGGGAGATGAAGGGGAAGCTCGACAACAGGCGGCTTCTTACGAGGGAGGAAAGAGAGGATGAAAACGCCTTTTCGATCCCGCTTTCGTCCCTGCCCTTTGGAGGGACGGGGAAGACAGTCGAGCAGATATACCCGAGCGAAAAAATGTATGACTTAAACGACGCACTTTATGAAGGACTGAAGGCACCGTATACCTGTAAGGATGATATACTGACGGTGCGGTTTGAACAGCCGGTCATGGCGAGATTATATCGGATACGTGAAAAGTAAAATTGTGCTTATGATTTAGTCTCCGGCAGGATGCAATTACGGAGTAAATCAGAAGATTCAGATGAGGTTTTGTATGTCTTACGATAAGGAACTGGTCCAGGGGAAGTTAAAACGCTGGGAAAACTATATACTGCATTACAGGCTTCCACTGTGGGAAGAGCTGCCGGATTTCGGACTTTATATGGAGCAGGTCACCTCGTTACTTTCCCAGGTTCTGAATTATCTGCCCAACGAGATCGCAAAGGAGGACAAGAGCGAGATGTTTCCCATTACCTCGGCCGCGATCAATAATTACGTACGTACAAAAACCATGCCGGAGCCTGTGAAAAAGCGATATTACCGGGTCCATATCGCTTATCTCATCATGATCTGTACCATGAAGCAGACGCTGAGCATCAGCCTGATCAAAACCCTGATCCCGGTAGGGATCTCAGAGGATGAGGTAAAGCGGCTGTATACCAGATTTATTGAATGGTTCCACCTGGAGGTCCAGTATTTCGGGGAGCAGTTAAAGCAACTGGCGGGACCGCTGTACGCGGAGAAAAAAGAAGGAGCCCCCTCGGGGGAGCAGACGATAACGGCTTCCTCGATCCCGTTTGAGTTTGCGGGACTTGCCGCGGAGACTACGGAGGATCTGATCTTTTCCATGGTTCTGATCTCCGTCTTTTCAAGGCTCCTTGCCCAAAAGCTTTTACTTCTTCACGGCAGGACCTTAAATGACAGCGAAAACATTGAACTTCGCTATCCCGAGGAGTAGCGTCCGGTGAGATACAGAGTCACGTACTATTGCGTCTGCGATATCGGAAAGGTCCGGGAGATCAACCAGGACAATTTTATCGTCGGCGGTAGGTATCTTAAAAATCACGAGGACAGGATCCCTGAGCTTCTGTTCGGAGAAAACGAGGGGAAACCGCTGCTGCTTGGAGTTTTTGACGGCATGGGCGGCGAGGAATGCGGAGAGGTGGCATCCCTTCTTGCGGCACAGACCGCTGCGGAGATCACGCCCGGAAGAAAGCCGGAAAAGGATCTGCTTGCGCTCTGCTCTACGGCGAATGAGAGGATCTGCTCGTATATGGATACGCACGGACTGAAATCCATGGGAACGACGGCAGCGATGTTAGCCTTTACGAGAAAGGGGATCATGCTCTGCAACATCGGCGACAGCAGGATCTTTCGCTTCGCAGAGGGAAAGCTGTCACAGATTTCTATGGATCACGTCGTCCCTCTTCCCAATATCCCAAAGCCTCCTCTGGCTCAGAATCTGGGGATCCGCCGAAGGGACCTTGTGATCGAGCCATATCTGGCGAAAGGGATCTATAAGGAGGGGGATATCTATCTGATCTGCTCCGACGGGCTGACGGATATGGTCTCCAACGAGTCGATCACAAATGTCCTGACTACTACGGGCTTTGAAGCGGCTGCCCAGAGGCTTTTGGACCGGGCGCTTCAGAGCGGGGGAAGAGATAACATAACGATCATTCTCTGTCGGATCGAAAAGAAGAAGTTTTTTCGATAGCTTCCCCGGTCAGAGATCCAGACCGCGTCCCGATTCTATGCGTTTGACGTAGATATCGGGGCGCTTTTTCATATCCACCAGGGTATGAAAGGCATTCATGACAAGAGTTTCTTTGTTGCAGGTCGTTGGGTTCTTGCCGATTTCACGGATCAGATTGTACTTATCCATCTGCCAGACATAGAGATCGGAGAGGGAATAGCCCGCAATCTTTACCGCGTCCTTAAAGGTATGATGGGAAAGATAGAAGACAAATTCCTCATAGATCTCTGGATCTAAAAGCAGCTCCGTCCAGAGCTCGTCCCCGAATTCCCGGGAAAGCCCCGCATAGTCTACCAGGTCATAGAAGCCTTCACAGACCTTTAATTTGGAAGTAGAAATTATTATGCTCATAGCTTTAGGATAAACGTTTTAAAAATCTTGTCAAGAGTACAAAAAAGGAGTATCCGGTAAATTCTACGGAGGATTGGGCTTGTCAGCCGGACCGGATGCCTGTAATATATAAGAGAAACAAGCAGAAACGATACAGGAGTTCTGCATTTACTCAGTCAAAGAAGGAGGAAGAAAATGAAGAAGAGATGGTTAGGGCTTATCGCTCTTGCGATGAGCGCTGTGGTCGGTCTGTCGGGCTGCAGCCCGGAGATGATCGGTTATTATACCGGACAGTTTGGGACGCCGGACTCCGTAAAGGCGGAAGCGGCAGATGAGTTTGCCGTTTCGGAGACGGCAGAAGCGCCTGTGGCGGAAGAAGTTTCCGAGGAGCCTGAATTTGAAGGCCCGAGGGATGTTGTAGTCCTGTTTACCAGCGATATCCACTGCGGCGTAAATCAGAATTTCAGCCTGGTAGGACTGAAAGCCGTAAGGGACGCGCTTGAAAAGAAGGGCGCGCTTACACTTCTTGTAGACGACGGCGACGCGATCCAGGGCGAGGCGCTTGGGACGATCACAACCGGCGAGGCGATCATCGACCTGATGAATGCGATGGATTATGATATCGCGATCCCCGGAAACCATGAATTCGACTACGGGATGGATCGGTTCTTTGAGTTAGTGGACAGGGCCAAATTCCCGTATATCAGCTGCAACTTTAATAAAGAGGGAGAGCTGGTTTTTGATCCGTATATTATTAAAGAAATCGGAGACTATAAGATCGGTTTTGTCGGCGTAACGACACCGGAAACGCTGACAAGCTCGACTCCGAAGTATTTCCAGGATAAGGACGGAAACTATGTATACGGCTTCTTCCAGGACGAAACCGGACAGGGCGTGTACGACGCGGTACAGAGCGCGGTGGACGCGGCAAGAGCTGACGGCGCGGATTACGTCTTCGTAATGGGGCATGTCGGAAATGAGGCGGAATGTGAGCCCTGGACCTATGCGGATATTATCTCGAATACAAACGGAATTGACGCTTTTATGGACGGTCACAGCCATGATACCGACCATGTAGTTATGAAGAACAAGGACGGCGAAGATGTTCCCCGTCAGGCCTGCGGCACGAAGCTTAACGGCATCGGTTATGTCAGGATTTCCGCGGAAGACGGCGCTGTTACGGCGGGCCTGTATTCCTGGGTCAACAGCGATATTACGGCCCCGGAGCTCTTTGGCTTTGACAATGAGATCGCGGCTGCCCTTTCGGAGGAGACAGACGTTCTTAACGAGGAACTGGGCAAGGTTGTAGCAAAGACAGCGCAGACCTTAACGATTTATGATCCGGAGGCGGTAGATGAGAACGGGCAGCCGATCCGTATTGTCAGAAGAGCTGAAACGAATCTCGGCGATCTCTGCGCGGATGCGATAAGAGATCAGCTGGGAACCGATATTGCGCTGATGAACGGCGGCGGAGCCCGTGCGAATATTGAAGCAGGCGATATTACGCTGAATGATATGATGAAGGTTCAGCCCTTCGGAAATATGGAAAGCGCGGTTCTTGCTACCGGACAGCAGATTTTAGACGCTCTGGAGTGGGGCGCAAGAGCTGTACCGGAGGAGCTTGGCGGCTTTATGCAGGTTTCCGGTCTGACCTACGAGATCCATACTTATATCGAAAGCTCCTGTACCTCCGATGAAAACGGAATGTTTACCGGCGTGGACGGAGAGTACCGGGTAAAGAACGTAATGGTAGGTGACGAGCCACTGGATCTTGAAAAGACCTATTCGGTAGGCTGTATCGATTATATCTTATTCAATAACGGCGACGGGTATACGATGTTTTCCGATTGCGAGGTACTCCTTGACAGCATTAAGATCGATAACCAGGGAACCATCGATTATATTACCGGGACCTTGGGCGGCGTCGTCGGAGAAGAATACGCGAACCCTTACGGACAGGGAAGGATCGTCGCGGTAGAGGAAGCTCCGTAAAAAATGGTTTGAAAACAGCTTAAAATAAGCAAAAACCCTTGACGAATCCGCGGTCTGCTGTTAATCTAATATTGTAAATTAGATAAGATGTTTCTGCAAATTAGATTTATTTGTTTGACAAACAATATTGGATTGGCGGGAGACCGCGGAAAGTGGGGTTACTATGGCGGATTATGTTTTGTTTACGGATTCTTCCTGTGATATCGGGATGGATACGTTGGCGGAGTGGGGCGTTAAGACCGAATGCCTGACGTTTAAGTTTGACGACAGCGATACCGAGTATATCAGTATGTTTGGGGAGCCGGGGCAGAAGGTTCAGGGCTGCGAGGTTATGCCGGCCAGAGAATTTTATGACCGGATGCGCTCCGGCGGTGTAGCCAGAACCTCCGCGGTCAATATGCAGACCTTTTACGATGCCTTTAAGGAGGAACTGGAAAAGGGAAACGATATTCTTTTTATCGGAATGTCCACCGGGATCAGCAATACCTCCAACGCGGCCAGTATCGCCGCGGATGAGCTGAAATCGGAATATCCGGATCGAAAGATCATCACGATTGATACGCTGACAGCCTCGGTCGGACAGGGACTGCTGCTTTATGAGGCTGTGATGATGAAGCGGGAAGGGAAGGACATCGACGAGGTTGCCGGGTACGTAATGGCTAATCTCCTTCGGATGAACCTCTGGGTTACCGTAGAGGATCTGAGCTACTTAAAGAGGGGCGGAAGGATCAGCGCGACGGCGGCCTTCGCGGGCGGAGTACTCCAGCTGAAGCCTGTGATCCATCTGGATAACGAGGGGAAACTGGAGAATATGATGAAGATCCGCGGAAGGAGCCAGTCGATCAAGGCTCTGGAGAAGCTGTATACGGAGCGGGCGACGGATAAAAAGGGCAGATATATGATCTGCCAGGCGGACTGTCTGGAGGATGCGAAGACCCTGGAAAATATGATTTATGAAAAGCATGGCGCAGAGGCTGTTATGATCACGGATATGTCGCCTGTGATCGGGGCGCATACGGGACCGGGCGCTATCGTGCTGGTGTTCTACGGCGAGGAAAGATAAAGGGTACTGTCCCGGGGTATCTGGCAGATACGATAAATAAATACAGGAAACGTATTTATTTATACTGGTTAACGATTTTCGTTGCCGATCAACCGGACTCGCAAACGCAATTCCAGTACGTTTACTTTATCAAAAACGGCAATTAATTGCGTTCGCGAGTATAATTCATTTACGATAGGTAGTTTCAGAAGAGAGGTCATATGAGAGGCTTGGTTTTAGAAGGCGGCGCGATGTTGGGGCTGTTTACCTGCGGCGTGATCGATTTCCTGATGGAAGAGGGCGTAAAATTCGACGGCCTGATCGGTGTTTCCGCGGGAGCCGCCTTTGGCTGCAATTATAAGTCACACCAGATCGGAAGAGGCCTCCGCTATAATAAAGAGTATTGCAGGGATCCCCGTTATTGCAGCATTCGTTCGTTTCTGAAGACCGGCGATATGTATAACGCGAAGTTCTGCTATCATGTTCTGCCGGTGGAGCTGGATCCATTTGACGAGGAGACCTTTATCAGAGATCCCATGGATTTCTATCTTGTGGCGACGGATGTACGGACGGGAAGGGCGGTCTACAAGAAGCTGAAGGCGGTAGATTATACCGGGTTCGAGTGGTTTCGGGCTTCGGGGTCTATGCCTCTTGTTTCCAATATGGTGATCCTCGACGGGATGCGGCTTTTAGACGGTGGTATTTCGGATTCGATCCCGTTGAAATTTTTTGAAAAGCAGGGCTATGATCAGACGGTCACGGTTCTGACAAAGCCGAGGGACTATGTGAAATCCAGATATCCGGCGATGGGTCTGGCCAGAAGGAAATATAAGGATTATCCGAGGTTTTTGGAGGCGCTTGAGAACCGGCATATTATGTACAATAATCAGATGCGCTATGTTCTCGACAAAGAGCGGCAGGGAAGGACCTTTGTGATCGCGCCGCCGGAAAAGCTGCCCATCGGGCATATCACCCATGATCCCGAGAAGCTCCAGAAGGTGTACGATATCGGGAGAGCTGAGGCAGAGAGAGTTTTCCCGGCGCTGAAGAGTTATTTGAAGCTGGGGTAATAAATGAAGAAAAAAAACAATGATTATAATAACGGACTTTTAAACGGGCTTGCGGAATATGCCGCAGGCCCTGTTTATCCTATGCACATGCCGGGGCATAAGAGGAACGTTTCTTTGGGGGAGGAAGGTGAATTATTTCGTAACGGTTCGGTCAGCTCCTTACAGACTTGCGAGTCACGCGCCGATGAGCGGAAAAGAAGCGCGCAGGAACTGAAGCAGGCCTTTTTTCAGGTATACGGCCTGGATATTACGGAAATTAACGGGTTTGATGATCTGCACAGGGCTTCCGGGGTCTTAAAAGAGGCCATGGATCGGGCAGCAGGCTTGTACGGCGCAAAGCGGACCTGGTTTCTGGTGGGCGGGAGTACCTGCGGGATTTTAGCGGCGATCGGAGCGGCTGTAAGGCACGGGGATGAAATCCTGGCGGCTGCTAACTGCCATATCTCGGTGTTTCACGCGGCAGAGGTTCTGGAGCTTGGGGTGCGGTTCGTTGTTCCTGCGTTTTTAGAGGAATACGGGATTTTTGGGAGCGTTTCGCCAAAGGAGGTGAGAGAGGCGCTATCTTCGTTCCCTGAGATTCGTGCGGTGGTAGTTACGAGTCCGACGTATGAGGGGATCATTTCCGATATCGCAGGAATTGCCGAAGTCTGCCACAGCTTTGGTGTGCCGCTTATCGTAGATGAGGCGCATGGGGCGCACCTTAAGTTTTGCGCGCTTTCAAATGGGCAGGGGGCTATTGCGGAACGATGTTATTCCTGGAGGACAGAGGAAGACGATTCGTTTGCTGATGATGGGTTTGGAGACGGGGAAGCTGCAGCAGAGACCGCCAGCCATAAGGATGAAGAAACAGTTCAGACAGAGGACTCTTTGGGGAGTCCTGGAAAGTACGCAATAGATGCCGTATCTGCCGGGGGGGATCTTGTTATACACAGTCTGCATAAGACACTTCCCGCATTGACGCAGACGGCGCTTTTGCATCTGGGAAAAACGTCCTTAATTGATGAGAGGCGGATCGAGGAGCAGCTTTCTATCTATGAGACCTCTTCACCCTCGTATCTTCTGATGACTTCGATTGATGTGTGTATGGAGCTTTTGTCAGAAAAAAGGAAAGAACTTTTTTCCAATTATCAGGAGAGGCTTCAGTGGTTTAAGGAAAAGACAGCGGGATTACACAATCTTAAGGTAGTTGTTTATGCGGATTCTTTGATTGATAAAGGATGGTTGCCTGTAGAGGGATCGAGAGAGAGAAAGGCAGAGATAAGGAAGGTATCGGAGCAAGGTTGTTTGCGGTCGGAAGAGAAAGCAATTTACGCCAAGGACCCCGGCAAGATTCTGATCTTTACCGGGCGAACAGGGAACAGCGGCAAAGAGCTTGCGAGGATCCTTTTAGAGCGCCATCAGATTGAAACGGAAATGAGTGTATCGGGTTATGTTCTGGCGATGACCTCCATCGCGGATACGGACGAGGGCTTTGAGCGGCTGGCGAAGGCGCTTAAGGAATTAGATAAAAGTAATGCAGGGCTGATTAGGGAGATTGGAGGAAGTAATGCGGATCTGTATACAATCCTACAAAGCAAAGAAAATCGGCTCCATTGTCTGACTCCCGCCGTCGAGTCACCGTACCGGATCGGCTCCTATGAGGAAGCTGTGGGAAAGATTTGCGCCGAGTATATCTATGTGTATCCGCCGGGGATCCCCCTGACGCTGCCCGGCGATCCCGTAACTAAAGAGTTGGTGTCTTATTTACGAAGCCTTGAGGAAGCGGGAGAAAATGTAGTCAAATCAAGGAGCGGAGAAAAGGGAGGAATTGCCTTTTCATTATTCTGAAAGAAAATCTACCTTCCGTCGATCAGAAGGTGAGGGGCGGAAGAGTAAAATCACCATAGGAATCCTGTGTAATAAACATTGCCATGTATATCGGAAGATATGTCACTTTTCCGCGTCTTTCAATATTACAATTTGACAGCACAAATGCTTCGCTGATACCGAATTCCTTGTTTTCCAGACAATTATTGATAGCGGAATGAATTGTGTAGTCCTTTCCGCTTTTTACTTCGATCGGCAGGATTTTGCCTTCATATTCGATAACGAAATCCAACTCTCCGAGCCGGTTGGAGTTGTAATAATAAATCGGGAATTGTCGGCTGTACAGCTCCTGGGCTATAGCGTTTTCATAGATGCCTCCGGCATTGAGATTCACAGAACGGGAAAAAAGCATTCTCTTCGTTGCCATGCCGTAGATGGAAGTCAATAATCCGACATCTGCCAGGTAGAGCTTAAAGAGACTGTGTTTCTCATTTAACCGCAGAGGAACCCGCGGCTCGGTAGCGTTATATGCGGTTATGACGACACCTGCGTTCTCAAGCCATAAAAATGTGCTTTCTACACGTTCATAATGCAGTCCCTTTTTAAGATCCGATACAATGAACCGTTTGTTCTGCTTCAGAAGCTCTGACGGAACCAGATCGTAGGTATTTGAAATAAGCAGCTTCCGATCTACCTGCTCGTACCGGGTAAAATCCATCTTATAAAGACTGACCAGTTCTTTGTGGATCGAAATCACATCTTCAATATTATTTGTTTCGGCAAATCGGCTGACGGCAGCCGGCATACCGCCGATCATCAAATATCTGGTAAAGAGTGTAAGCATCTTTTCATTGACCGCATCCAGTACCGGTTTGCGCTTAAAAAAGGAATCGCGCAAGCTTGAAAGGCTCTCTTCGCTGATATTTGCAGTCTGAAGAAATTCTTCAAAATCAAGTGGGAACATATCCAGAATGGAGAGATATCCTACAGGTGCGGAGGAGAGGCCGGTCAGTTCAATGCCCAGAAGCGAGCCGGATAAAATATATCGGAAGCTGCCTTCCTCTACAAGAAATTTGATCCTTGTGATCATATCCTTGTATTTCTGGACTTCATCTATAAAGATTACTGATTCGCTGGGAACCGGACGTCCGAAGCCCGCTGTTGAAAAACCCAGAATCAGGTCATCAACTGTACGGGATTGTTCAAGAACGGAAATCATTTCCGGGGAATCGATCAGGTTGATTTCTATTACGTTACAGCCAAGTGAAGACAGAACCTGACGGATCAGGAATGTTTTTCCTACCTGTCGGGCCCCTCTGACAAGAAGTGCGTTCCTTTCTTTCTGAAACCATTTTTCTATTCTTTTTGCAGCCTTTCTTTGAAGTTCCATACGGTAATCATAGCATAAGGATGTCAAAAACACAAAAGGAAAAAAAAAATGTCAAAAAAACATAGGAATTTTGGATGATTTTGTCAAAAATACAAATTATTCTGTCAAAAGCGCCAACATATCTTCCTTATTAAAGGCGGTCGAACCGATCTCTTCGCCGGAAAGAACATCTTCAATGAGCTTTGCTTTTCCCTCCTTGATCTTTCGGATTCGTTCCTCTACCGTATCCTGAACGATCAGCTCATATACAGTTACGTGACGGGTCTGTCC
>JAFSXN010000191.1 GCA_017444015.1 Lachnospiraceae bacterium
TAACGAAAATCGTTGCCGATTTTCGTTAACCGTATAAAGTGATGCGCACGGATTCGGTAAGGAAATATGCCGCTTAAAGCGGCCCGAATCCGGCGCACTCAATAACGAAACGGCAAGCCTTTTCGTTATTGAGTATAACAAATTCTATTTACGATTTTCTTGCCTATCAATCATATCTATTAACTGATTCTCATTATTATTGCATACCTGGCCAAAAGGCATATTAAGATCACTCGTACCAGCATCGAACATATTACCCCAAACACCGATCCGATCAAATAGATTCGGTTCGCCCTTAAAATATCTTCTTCCGTGATCTGCCGGGTAGGATCTCCAATCGTCGGTTTATCGTAATATTTTCCAAAATACCAGGCTCCTCCCGCAAGCTCAACTCCAAGCGCTCCTGCCATAACTGCTTCCGTCTGAGCAGAATTTGGGCTGGCGTGCTTCCTGCGATCCCTTCTCCAGATCCGGATCGCGTTCTCCGCAGAAATCTTCTGATCTATATCTGCCCTGTGCAACGGATCCTTTATTAAACCGTAAAAAAAGGTTGCAATAATCAGAATCAATGCCGAAAGCCTTGAAGGCAGATAATTTACCAGATCATCCAGCTTTGCCGCCGCTCTTCCGAAATAGAGATACCTATCGTTTTTATATCCAATCATACTATCCATAGTATTGATGGATTTATAGCAAAGAGCAAGTGGCGCTCCCCCAAACGTATAATAGAACAGCGGCGCTCCAAATCCGTCAGAAAAGCTCTCCGCCACACTTTCCACCGTGGCCTTAATTATCCCTTCCTTATTTAATATCTCCGTATCCCGTCCTACGATCCTTCCTACTGCCTGTCTTGCCGCATCGATAGATATGCTTAAACTTCGATATACATTTACGCTCTCCTTCAGCATATCCTTCACCGCGATCGATTGGTAACCCCAATACAAATCCAATAATAGTAAAATGACCAATCCGGTCAAAAATTCAGCTTTGAAAAAACGATACAGGATAAAATAGATCCCACCCGTTAACAGGATCGTCATGGCTGGAAAAGCGATTGCAGTGATGGCTCCCGCGATGAGATCCCGTTTATTTTTATCTGTTCGGCTGCTTTCCCCTGACGCTTTATCAGTACGCCGCCTGCCAGTCCTTGAGCGGCTGACTGAGCAGTTCCCATCATTGCGAAGCAGCCTCTCCAGAGTACCGATCATCTTTCCCATAAATACGACCGGATGAGGGAGAAACGAAGGATCTCCGAGCAACAGATCCAAGATATAGATCACAGCCGGCGCCGCGATCAGAATACCAGTAATCTTATTCATTTTAAAATCTGTCCCAGGCCGCAGACAACACGGATGACCCGCTCCGCCTTTCCCGCAAGGAGACAGGAAAATCTGCCGGCTCTCTCCCGAAAAGCCCTCTCTTCCTCGTCAATAGGAACAACTCCTCCTCCGACCTCATTAGCTATCACAACTCGTTTTTCCCTGGCTAACGCATCCGCAAGCGTAATCATTTTTTCAGGGGAGACCTCCTCCCGTACTAATTCCTCCGCATCCCTGAGTCCTTCGTTTTGAAACTCTTCCTCCGACATCCCCAGTCTATCCATAATATATTTTTGCTTGTAAGCATATCTTGGTCCTGTTACAAAGATCATACCCTTTCCTCTTCCCTTTTGACTCTCATAAAATATCTTGTATAACTAATTTTCAAATCGCAGATTCATTCCGTTTTCTTACGTCGAACCTTGCAGCTATTTTACTTGCAAAACCGTCGCCCAACCACAGCTTGAGACACTTCCCGTTGATAACCTCCGCATAGCCTTATAGTAAACCATATATTTTGTATGCTTCATATGCCTGCAACTACCTCATTTCTTATGCAGTCCATTCCCTTAGAAACATCCAATTATGATCTGAACAAAATTCAATATAATGTCCATTCGAATATATTAAGGTGTGATTTAATTATTCACCGTTACCTCAAAATTACCGATTTTATCACAACTATAACAGCCGTTATCCAAACTTCTGTTATCGACAGGAACCACCCAGCCTGATCCCCATTCAGTCCTCCAAATTCTTTTCGGGACATCCTCCTGTACCACAGATAAATAATAACGCACGTTATTGTTATAACTCCGCCAATCCAGCCCTTCAAGCAAAGCGCCGCGCCCGTGATCAGACATTCCGCTTCCTGGATCACCTTTACTCTGCTGATTTTTCCTTTTCTTTCTTTATTTAACGTATCTATCCTGTACCCTTTTTCCAAGTCCGCCCCATTGCCTTTTTCACCTGTATTTCCGGCATCCGCAAACATCGAAACCAGCCCTGTGCCCTCTGCCTTTGGAAAGCTCAGTACCGAAAGGCCGGAAAGACATCTGCTGAATACGAAACCTAACGTAATCAGAACCGGATCAAACCGCTCCCCCGGAAGACAATACCATAGACAAAAAGTTATAAGGATCAGACAGACCAGATGGATCACACTGAAGGCTCCGACATTCGGATCCTTTAAAATCTTTCTTTTTTCTTCAGGTGTCCTGTGACTGGCCAGGGCATCTACGGTATCCATATATCCATCCAGATGGATCCCTCCCGTTATGAAGATCGGGATCAGAGTATACCCCAGCGCAGTAAGGATCTTCGGCAGACCGAAAAATTCACTTGCGGCATGGAATAAAAACAATAGAAATCCAATAATCAATCCGATCACAGGAAAGGCATTCATGCAATACCTCATATTTTTTTCATCCCATTTAACTCCCGGTACCGGAATGATGGAATACATGGAAATGGCAATCAGAAAAGACTGTAAAACTATCATAGAAAAACGACCTGTTTTATCCCTTTAAAATATTTTCCGCTCCGCAGACGATCTCATACACAAATTCAGATCGTAAAGCAATCTCATAATTGACTCCGGCAAGGATCCTCAGATATCGATCCGTCTCAGGATCGTAGCGATTACCATCCGAAAACAGCTCTCCTGTCACAGCAATAACCTCAAAACAGGCAGAATCCAATTTAATAAGCTCATTTGCGATATGATTAACGATTCTATTCTCAGAATCTTCATACAGAGTCGAAACTCCGTTCGATGATGTTTCTTTTTTGGTAAGCCATTCGCAAGTCTGTAAACGGCTGATTGTACTTTTATCGTTTGATTCAATTTTAAACAATTCATTCGCGACCAGATTCGGAATATCTTCCAGTAAAATAAAATCCGCCGAAGAAACAAACTGTCTCGCATCAGAAATATTCCTTCCCATCTCTAAAGTCTGAAATCCAAATCTCTGTCTTCGATCCCTGTGTCGTTCGATCCGCTTTTTCGATTCCGGATCTTTGGCAGTCATAGTCGCCAAATAGAAGAGCCTGGAATTTTCCTCCCAGCCCTGATCTTTTATTATCATCCGTTCAGCTGCCTCGCTCTTCCCGCTGGACGCTCCCCCGATAAACAGCTTGATCATTGCTCAAATCTCTGATAAGCCTCGATTCCCAGCTTCTCAAAGCTATGTGAGCTGTTATAGACACTCAGAGCCATTTTCAGTAACGGCAAAAGCATAATTGCGCCTCCACCCTCTCCTAAGTGCATATCAGCCTGGATCACAGCACTTTTTCCGATCTCCTCAAGAATAATCTGCCCACCCTTCTCAAGAGTAAGATGACTTGCTATCATTGCCTTAGAACATAGAGGATTCATACGTACAGCACATAGCGCAGCGACCGAAGCAATATATCCGTCGATAACGACAGGGATCTTTTCTATTGCTCCCCCGAGAAAGACTCCGCAAAGAGCAGCCAGATCCAGACCACCTAACTTCGCCAAAACATCAATAATATCCTTTGGGTCCGGATGATGAAAAGAAACCGCATTCTTCACAACGGAAAGTTTCTTTTCTAACTTATCGTCCGGCAGTCCCGCCCCTCTTCCGACAAAAAAAGAAGGATCCTTTCCGGACAAAACAGCAGCTACAGCAGCTGAAGTTGTCGTATTTCCGATCCCCATTTCCCCTGTCAAAATCAAATCAAAGCCGCTCTTATTCAGTTCTCCGGCCAATTCAATACCTTTTATGATCGCCCGGATACATTCCTTTCTCGTAAAAGCAGCGTCCTTTGCAATATTTCCCGTACCATTCCTGATCCGTCGATTTAAGATCCTGTATTCATCCGGCGCATTTTTTTTCAGTATATCGTCAATCGAAGAAAACTCGCCTTCAGCCTCCCGTTCCTTGCGAAACGCTACCCCGACATCGACAGGAATGACTTCACAGTCAAAATTCTCAGCCATAAAAGAAACCGTACTTTCTCTTTTGGCAAGCGCGCGCATTACACTTAACGTCACCTCCTGTCCGGATTGGCTCACCCCTTCTTCTACTACGCCGTTATCGGAACAGAATACCGTCAAAACAGGCTTTTTGATCCCTACCTTCGCGCTGCCCTTTAAAGCAGCAAGCTCCTTTACGATTTCCTCGAATTGACCCAGGCTCCCCAGAGGCTTTGCGATACTGTCCCATTGTTTCCCGGCCTCCTCATATGCCTGCTGATCCCTTGGAGTAATCTTTTCCAAAAAATGATATAAACGCTGTTCCAGATCAAGTTCTTCCAAAATATTTCTCCATCGCCGATACAAATCGTTTGGCAAGAGGCACCTCGCCCCCTAACTCCAGATGCGGAAATCCTGCATAGGATCCCGGTCCGATATAACCAAACTCCCATTCCTTTTTCGCTTTCTGCGCCGTAAGGGCATCTCCCGTCACTGTACTTTCATAGTAATGAAACTCATGCGCAGGAATCAATTCTCCCTCATGAAATAACAACGATTCTTTATCTGAGGACCTCTTCCTCTCGATATTCAGATACCCAAACCGGTTCAGCTTTCCGGTATTAAAGCAGATCCCGTCGAGATACCCTACCATTTCATAGGAATGAGAAGGATCGATCCAATCTGTTTCATCATTAATATTTGTAAGCTTCAACGGAGTTATCGCTTTATGCAGGTACATAAAACCACCGCATTCCGCTATAACAGGCATTTCACTCTTAAGCGCTTCCAAAACAGTAGCCCTCATAGACGTATTCCCATTGAGCTCCTTCAAAAAAAGTTCCGGATAGCCCCCTCCCAGGTACAGCCCGGAAATTCCTTTAGGAAGAGAAACATCCCGCATCGGACTGAAAAAGCAAAGCTCCGCCCCCGCTTTCCTAAGAGCATTCAAGCTGGTACGATAATAAAAACAAAAAGCGTCATCATAAGCTACGGCCAGTCTTACACGTCCCGATCTGTTTTGATTAACCGAAAAACTGGCTTCATACGCACTCTCGGAAGCATCAGCTTTTACCCCTTCAACAGAATCATTTTCTTCGTCATCATCCAATGTTATATCATCTACACCGGCGTAATCGTAAATTCCATCCAAATCAATCGTATCAGAAATTCTCTCCGCAAGCTCTCCGAATTTCCGACTAATCTCTGAAACCTCCTCTGAAGCGACTACGGCAAGTCCCAGATGTCTGCTGGGAATCTCAGCCTCCTCTAAATGCGGCAGATATCCAAATACAGTAAGACCTGTTTCCCTTTCAAGAATCGGCTTCAGGTAAGAATAAAGTGAAGTTTTACAGTCCGTCAGGATGATCCCCCTGATATGACTCTCTTTTTGAAAAGAAAGAAGGCCTTTTAACTGAGCGGCAAGGGTAAGCGCGACTCCGGAAGGCTTTACCGCAAGGATCACAGGAATATCCAAAGCATCAGCAATATCCCAGGAGCTGTTCTCTATTGTTCCCCCTGCACCGTCATAAAAGCCCATGACACCCTCGATCAGCGTAAGCTCAGCTCCTTCGGTAAGCTCGGTAAAATTTTGAACAGCTTTTTCTCTCCCCTGCAAAAAAAGGTCGATATTCCTGCCGCCTCTTTCCTCCTCCCCCATAACTCTGTTGTGAAAGATCGGGTCAATATAGTCCGGCCCGCATTTTACGAGGCAGACTTTCTTCCCCTTTGCCAAAAAAGCCGCCCCCAAGGCTGCTGTCAGAATTGTCTTTCCGCTTCCGCTGTTCATTGCGGCGATCATGATCTTTTTCATTGCACCGCAGTCTTCAAAGCCTCATACAATTCATCAAAGGTATCAAATGCAGGAATATCGGGATTCTCCTTAATTATCTGTTCGGTACTCTTAAATAAAAAGCCGGTTTTTCCTGCCTTGATCATTCCCAGATCATTATGACTGTCCCCGCAGGCGATGGTCTCAAAGCCGATGGATTGCAGCGCCCTAACAGTAGAATATTTTGATTTTTCACATCGCATCCGGTATCCGATAACCTCTCCGGCAGAAGAAACCTCAAGCGTATTGCAGAAAAGTGTCGGATATCCTAACTTCTTCATTAAAGGTCCGGCAAATTGCGTAAAGGTATCGCTGATGATAATGACCTGGGTAAGCTCCCGCAGCTTGTCCAGAAATTCCTTCGCGCCGGGAAGCGGATCGATCTTTGCAATAGTCTCCTGTATCTCTTTAAGTCCCAGGTTATGCTCCTTTAAGATCGACAGCCGGAATTTCATCAATTTATCATAGTCGGGCTCATCCCTGGTAGTCCGTGACAGCTCAGGAATACCGGTTTCCTTAGAAAACGCGATCCAGATCTCCGGAACCAGAACCCCCTCCAGATCCAAACAAACAATTTTCATAATATTCTCTCCATAGGGTATTTTATGATGAGTAGGACAAAAGTGCTATGCGGCAAAGCCGCATAATCAATTTGCCCACAAAGCGGTCTGGCAAGCTAGCTTGCCATGCCGCTTTCCGGCAAATTCGTCATGGCACTTCGTGCCATGCGACTTTTGTCCTACTCATCATTTTATCGAGTATTCATTTACTTCCCTATCATAACATAAGAACCAAATTGCGGTAAAGCGGGAAGTGGGATATAATAGTTCTATGAAGAAATTAGCGGTTATTTTCCCAGGGCTTGGTTATACCAAGGACCGCCCGCTCCTCTATTATTCCGGCAGACTTGCCATACAGCTTGGTTACGAGATTATTCGCGTTGATTTTGGAGAGCTCCCGGATCCAAAAGGGTTCGGTGACCCGGAAAAAAGAAAGGTTCTGATTACGCTTGCCATGGATCGATGCAGGGCTGCGCTTGGCGAGGTCGATTTTTCCTCATATGATAAGATCGTCTTTATTTCCAAAAGCCTCGGAACCGTAGCTGCGGCCGCTCTTGCCGCGGAAACGGACGCGAACATCAATCAGCTCTACTTTACGCCGCTTGCGGAAACCTTCCACTTTGCAAAAAAAGGAGTCGGTACGGTATTCTTCGGCACTGCGGATCCATGGGCAGATTACAAGAAATCCCTGCACAGCGTGGAATCGCTTGAGCTGACCTGTCATCTCTATGAGAACGCCAATCATTCCCTGGAAACCGACAGTGTCTCCGTCAATCTCCAGATCCTTACCAAAGTAATGCGTATAGCGGAGGAGATTCTGTCTTAATCCATTGAGCCTTAAACGGAAAGGAACATCATGAATGAGAATCAAACGATCGTCGGAATAGACCTCGGAACCTCAACCACCGAAATCGCCGTAATAAAGAACGGAAAGCCTGTCCTTCTGGAAAATTCCTCGGGACTTACAATTATTCCCTCTGTTGTCGGACTCGATGACGATGATAACTGGATTGCCGGAGAAAGGGCCAAAGCGCAGCTCCTTTTATCTCCGCGGAAAACCGCTGCGGAAATAAAGCGTAAGATCGGCACAGAGGAGGAGATCACTCTCGGAAACAGAAGCTTTTCCGCGGCAGAGCTATCCGCAAAGCTCCTGGAATATTCGATGAAAGAATCATCGAATGGCTGGCGCAGAGCTTCTTCAAAAAGAACGGAGTGGATCTCCATAATGACGCCTACGCCATGTCCAGGCTCAAGGGCGAAGCAGAACGATGTAAGAAAGAGCTTTCCGAAAAAGAAAGCGTGAAGATCAGTCTTCCCTTTATCGCTGAGAAAAACGGCAGACCCTTATCCATTTCCGAAGAGCTGACCAGAGACCGGTTTGAGGCTATGGTAACGGATCTCATAGAAAGAACTCACGCGCCGATCACCCGGGTGCTTTCCGATAGTAAGCTGACTCCTGAAGAAATCGACCGGGTTATTCTCGTAGGAGGTTCTACGAGAATGAAGCTTGTCAGCAAGGATATCCAGGCATTCTTAAATATAACCCCGCAGACGGCCGTGGATCCCGATCTAGCTGTAGCGGAGGGCGCGGCGATCCAGGCAGGGATCATCGAGGGCTCCATTAACAGTGAGGAAAGCTTCGTCTTTACGGATGTCAACCCCTATTCCCTCGGAATACGTACCTTTAACGGAATAAGCATGGACCATATGTCTGTCCTGATCCGTCGAAATACAACGATACCCGTCACAAAAAGGGATACCTTCCGAACGACTTTTGACTATCAGGATGAAGTGGTTATCGAGGTTTATCAGGGCGAGAGCGATATAGCCTCTCATAATCATTTTCTGGGGTCCTTCCATATGAGAGACATTCCGGAAAAGAAAGCGGGTCGGGAAAAACTGAACGTGGAGTTTGCCTATGACCTGAACGGGATGCTGAAGGTAAGCGCCGTTGTACTGAGCACAGGACAGAAGGCCTCCATCGATATCGACATGGTACACGCTAAGGAAGAATAAGTATAAGATTAACCGATCAGACAGAAAACGCGGAGAGTCGTTCAGCCGCAGCAACAGAAAGGGTCAGAAAAGCCATGGAAGAAAAGTATTATGAGGTCCTCGGACTGGAACGGGGAGCAGCCTGTTTTCCCTCCGTTTTCCGATCCCTTCGGAACACGTATGGAACAGCAGATCTTTGAAACAGAGAAAAGCGGAAACCTCGAACTGGCTTGCAAAACCTGTGAGGAGGCTTATAAATATTTTCCGGAGGATCTTCGATTCCTTTATCGGCTGACGATCCTTCGAAGACGGCTCGGTCATACCGGAAAAGCCATAAAAAGTGCCGAGGCTCTTGTAAAAAAGGAACCGGACAACAAATGGTTTTTTCGGGAGCTGGCGATTTCCTGTATGGAACGAGGCTATACAAGAAAAGCATACAGTGCCTTTTATCGGGCCTATGATCTGGGAATAAGGGATACGGATTTTCTGACCCTGTACGCCAGGGAATGCTATGACTACGGGCAATTTGAAAGAGGAATCACACTGATCACCGATGTTTTTGCTCAGAGAAAGCAATGGGATGACGATATTCCCGAGCTGATCGATCTTATGATGTCGCTGTTTGATATGACGATCTGTATAGGAGGAGATAACGTTCCGCAGGTAATAAAGCTGATCACGGAAATGGTCGAAGAAAACCGGGCAGCCTTTCCGGAGTACGCGGCTCAGCTCCGTATGATTATCTCTGTATTCGAGCGGAACTACGATGCGGACGGCAGCTGGCACGCCGAATATTTGGCTCTGTCAAAGCTCCTGATCTCTTTAGCAGGAGAGGCCGCCTCCTCTCAACCCGATAAGGCTTCTTATCCTGAAATCTATCCTGATCTGCTGGAAGATGATATCCGGTTGGATCAATGCTGGTATGATCTGGCGGCTGTCATTAATATGGATCCATTTGATATTTATCTGCCGGATCATAGTAGCATGTCCGGCTCAGATTTTCAATAGACAGATAATCAGATATTAGGATAAACGCATCAATTTAATAGCACCCTCATTATCTCCATACAAGATATTGTGGTATGGAGATTTTTTATATCCTCCTTGTATTACATATTACCTTATGTTATAATAGTATTTATGTAATACTCTAAGGAGGATATA
>JAFSXN010000192.1 GCA_017444015.1 Lachnospiraceae bacterium
GAGAATAAAGCGGCAAGGACTTTGAGAGGCCCCCGGATGAACCCCGCTTCCGTAACTAACCAATGAGAAAAAACGGAAGCGGAAATGTCGATCAACCGAACAAAGTCCGGAAAACCTGTCACGGAGAATAAAGCGGCAAGGACTTTGAGAGGCCCCCGGATGAACCCCGCTTCCGTAACTAACCAATGAGAAAAAACGGAAGCGGAAATGTCGATCAGCCGAACAAAGTCCGGAAAACCTGTCACGGAGAATAAAGCGACAAGGACTTTGAGAGGCCCCCGGATGAGATTTTCGCAGGAAACAACACATAACAAGTCTAGAAATCGTACGGTTACAGCTTGGATTCGATATAAAGAGAGAAAAGTACATGACAAGAGAAGAAGCTCGAAAAAAAGCCTCGGAATTAGTTTCAAAGATGACGATCGAGGAAATGGCCTCCCAGCTGCGTTACGACGCGCCGGGGATCGAGAGGCTCGGGATCCCGGCCTATAACTGGTGGAGCGAGGCGCTGCACGGAATGGCGAGGGCGGGGGCGGCGACTGTTTTCCCGCAGGCCATCGGGTTGGCGGCTGCCTTTGATACTGAATTGATGGAAGAGATCGGAGATGCCGTCGCGACCGAAGCCAGGGCCAAGTATAACGCCTCTGTAAAAAACGGAGATCGCGGGATCTATAAGGGTCTGACCGTCTGGTCGCCGAACGTCAATATTTTCCGCGATCCGAGGTGGGGAAGAGGACACGAGACCTTCGGTGAGGATCCGTTTCTTACGGGAAGGCTGGGCGTTTCCTATATCAGGGGCCTGCAGGGAGAAGGAGAATATCTGAAGACCGCTGCCTGCGCGAAGCATTTCGCGGTCCATTCGGGACCTGAGGAAAAGCGCCACTATTTTGACGCCAAAGTGAGCAAAAAAGAACTTTATGAGACCTATCTTCCTGCCTTTGAGGCCTGCGTGAAGGAAGCGGGGGTCGAGGCGGTCATGGGAGCGTATAACCGGACCAATGGGGAGCCGTGCTGCGCCAGCCCGACCCTGATCTCAGAGATCCTTCGGGGAGAATGGGGCTTTGAGGGACATTTCGTATCGGACTGCTGGGCGATCCGGGACTTTCATGAAAATCATAATGTAACGAAAAATCCGAGAGAGTCTGCGGCACTGGCTTTAAATAACGGATGTGATTTAAATTGCGGCTGTACCTATCTTTGTATCGTTCAGGCTTATAATGAAAAGAAGATTACAAAGGAGCAGCTGCAGACGGCCTGTGTCCGGCTCTTTACGACAAGGTTCTTACTGGGGCTCTTTGACGAGAGCTGTGAGTATAATCGTATTCCCTATACAGAGATCGAGTCTCCCGCGCATATCGCTCTTTCTCGGAAGGCGGCGCAGGAGAGTATCGTGCTGCTTAAGAATGACGATTTTCTTCCTATTAAGAAGGACGCGTACAAAACGATCGGCGTGATCGGACCGAACGCCAACAGCAGGGCGGCTTTGATCGGGAACTATCACGGAACGCCCTCCTTCTATACGACGATCGCGGAGGGGATCCGCTCGGCGGTGATTCATGGGAACATGGGCGCAAACGCGGAAGGACAACCGGGTGAGGCTCGTATCCTCTGCTCCGAGGGCTGCCATTTATATAAGGAAAAGGTCGAGCCGCTTGCGGAGGACAACGATCGGATATCGGAGGCGCTTGCAGTTGCGGAGAGCTCGGAAATGATCGTACTCGTGACAGGACTTGACGAAACGCTTGAGGGCGAGGAGGGCGATACCGGGAACAGCTATGCTTCCGGAGACAAGACGGATCTGGAGCTGCCAAAGAGCCAGCGGGTCCTGATGGAGTCGTTATTTGCCTATTGCGATCAGGAAAAGAAGCCGGTTGTCCTCGTCAATATGACCGGCAGCGCGATGAATTTAAGAGCTGCGATCGATGCGCACTGCGTCAAAGCCATCGTTCAGGCCTGGTATCCGGGAGCGGAGGGCGGAAAAGCCTTTGCGGATATCCTCTTTGGCAGGGTCTCGCCGTCGGGGAAGCTTCCGGTGACCTTTTATGAGACCGGGGAGGAGCTTCCGGACTTCGACGACTATTCCATGAAGGGCCGGACCTACCGGTTTATGAAGCAAAAAGCGCAGTATTCCTTCGGCTATGGACTGACCTACGGGGATGTTCGGGTCCTGTCAGCGGCGTTTTCGGAAGGAGAGGAAGAAAAACTCCGGGAAGCTCTTTCTGAAGCGGCAAGCAAAGCTAGCGGTATGGCGGAGTCGGGAGTTTCGAAGGAGGAAGGCCGGAAAGCAGGAGAAGGTGGGATAGATCATAAAGATTTCATAGTTCAGGCTGTTCCCAAGTTAGAAGAGAATTGGTATAATATAAACGTTGAGGTCAAAAACGAAGGAAGCTTCGATACCGGGGAGGTTCTTGAGGCTTATATCGTAAAGGAGGATGCTCAAAGCGGGCTCTCCGGAGAGCAAGGCCCTATCGGGCAGGAAAATTGCGGTCTCTGCGGTTTTCAACGGATTTTTGTTCCTGCCGGAGAGACGATTCGGGCAGAGGTCAGGATATCTGGGAAAGCGTTTTTATCGGTTGATGAAAACGGAAAGCGAGTCCTTTCATCGAAGCGCTTTAAGATATATGTCGGGACCTGCGGGCCGGACCAGCGAAGTGAGGAGCTTATGGGAAGGGAACCTGTTACGATAATGTTGCAAGGGTAGAATTTGCTGCCGCAAATTCATTATTGACAAAAACATCTTGAGGAACAGATGTTTTTGCCCCTCTGGGTTTTTCTGGCGAAAAACACCAGAGTTAGGAGGTATATAATGTTATATATAGGAGTAGATTTAGGAACGAGTGCTGTCAAGCTCCTTTTGATGCAGGGGGACGGAAAGATCGTGAATATCGTATCAAAGGAGTATCCGCTCTCCTTCCCGCATCCCGGGTGGTCGGAGCAGGAGCCGGCGGACTGGTGGAAGCAGACGGTCGAGGGATTGAAGGAGCTGACGAAGGACTGCGACAAGTCCGAGATCAAGGGGATCAGCTTCGGCGGCCAGATGCACGGGCTGGTGGTTCTGGATAAGGACGACAATGTGATACGGCCCGCGATTCTCTGGAACGACGGCAGGACCGGCAAGGAAACGGATTATCTCAATAATGTGATCGGGAAGGACAGGCTCTCCGAATATACCGCGAATATCGCGTTTGCGGGCTTTACTGCTCCTAAGATTCTGTGGATGAAGGAGAACGAGCCGGAGAATTTTGCAAAGATCGAAAAGATCATGCTCCCCAAGGACTATATCGCTTACAAGCTCTCAGGCGTTCACTGCACCGATGTATCTGATGCCTCCGGAATGCTTCTGTTTGACGTAAAGAATAAATGCTGGTCGAAGGAAATGATGGAGATCGCAGGGGTTAAGGAGAGCCAGCTAGCGAAGATCTTTGAGAGCTTTGAGGTCGTAGGAACGGTTAAGCCCGAGGTTGCAGAGGAACTCGGCTTTCCTGAGGACGTAAAGGTCATCGCGGGCGCGGGCGACAACGCGGCGGCAGCGATCGGGACCGGGACTGTCGGCGACGGACGCTGCAATATCTCTCTCGGGACCAGTGGAACGATCTTTATTTCGAGTAAAAACTTTACCGTGGACGATCAGAACGCGCTGCATGCCTTTGCTCACGCGGACGGCTACTATCATCTGATGGGCTGTATGCTTTCGGCGGCCTCCTGTAACAAGTGGTGGATGGAGGATATCATCGGAACCTCGGATTACGCGAAGGAGCAGGCGGATATCGAAAAGCTCGGAGAGAACAATGTATTTTTCCTTCCTTATCTGATGGGGGAGCGTTCTCCGCATAACAATCCGGATGCCAGAGGAATGTTCATCGGAATGACCATGGATACGACGAGAGCCGATATGACCCAGGCGGTCTTAGAGGGCGTGGCGTTTGGCATCAGGGATTCCTTTGAGGTAGCAAAGAGTCAGGGGGTCAAGATCGAGAAGACCAAGATCTGCGGCGGCGGAGCTAAAAGCCCGCTCTGGAAGAAGATCATGGCGAATGTTCTCGGGATCGATGTTGAGGTGATCGAGTCCGAGGAAGGACCGGGATACGGCGGAGCGATCCTTGCGGCGGTGGGCTGCGGAGAATATAAGTCGGTAGAGGAAGCCGCGGAGAAGCTGGTCAAGGTGATCGATGTTGTAAAGCCGGATAAAGAGCTGACAGCGAAGTATGAAGAGAAGTATCAATACTTTAAAAAGCTGTATCCGACAGTAAAGGTATTGTGGTAGAAAAAAATATTGTGACTATTCTGAATAGTTACCAAAAAAGCGAGGTAAAAAAATTATGGATGAAAAAATTTTCAAGGCGTACAGCCGTAAACTGATGCGGGTTTTGGATAAGATCGAGACAGCGCTGGACGACGAAAACTACGATCTGGTAAGAGAGCTGGTCGAGGAGCTTCAGGAGGATACCCAGGACGACATCAATGAATAAGGTCTTCGGGCATCGCGGATCAGAGACAAACTCCGATCGGCGGCAGGAATGAACATAATAGCTAAGTCATAGCATATAGATTATTTTACAGGAGGAATTAGTAATGAACAACACCCCACAAGTCAAAATCGGAATCGTTGCGGTATCGCGTGACTGTTTCCCGGAGGAGCTTTCCGTAAACCGGAGAAAGGCTCTTGTTAAGGCCTATACCGAGAAATTCGGCGCGGACGACATCTATGAGAGCCCGATCTGTATCGTAGAGAGCGAGATCCATATGTGCCAGGCTCTTGAGGATATCAAGAAAGCTGGCTGCAACGCCCTCTGCGTTTACCTCGGAAATTTCGGTCCTGAGATTTCCGAAACGCTTCTTGCAAAGCACTTCGACGGCCCGAAGATGTTCGTAGCTGCGGCGGAAGAGGATTACAACTCCGTAACGGTTTCCGGCAGAGGCGACGCTTACTGCGGAATGCTGAACGCCAGCTATAACTTAAAGCTCCGCAATGTCGGCGCTTATATCCCCGAGTATCCGGTAGGCGACGCTGAAGATCTGGCGGAAATGATCCATGAATTTATTCCGGTAGCGAAGGCTGTGATCGCTCTGCAGGATCTGAAGATCATATCCTTCGGTCCGAGACCGTTAAACTTCCTTGCCTGCAACGCTCCGATCAAGCAGCTCTACAACCTGGGCGTTGAGATCGAGGAGAACTCCGAGCTGGATCTTTTTGAGGCGTATAACAAGCATGCGGACGATCCGAGGATCGCTGATGTTGTTAAGGATATGGAAGCAGAGCTGGGCGACGGAAACAATAAGCCGCAGGTCCTTCCGAAGCTCGCGCAGTATGAGCTGACCCTGCTCGACTGGATCGAGGAGCACAAGGGCTATCGGAAATATGTCGCTATCGCCGGAAAATGCTGGCCGGCCTTCCAGACGCAGTTCGGCTTTGTTCCCTGCTACGTCAACAGCCGCCTGACCGGCCGCGGGATCCCTGTATCCTGCGAGGTTGATATTTACGGCTGCCTGTCCGAGTTCATCGGCGAGTGCGTCAGCGATGATATTGTTACCCTGCTTGATATCAACAATTCCGTTCCGAAGATCATGTACAACGAGTCGATCAAGGATAAGTTTGATTACAAGCTGACCGATACCTTCATGGGCTTCCATTGCGGAAATACCTGCTCGAAGAAGCTGTCAGCCTGCTCGATGCAGCATCAGGCGATCATGGCCAGGAGCCTTCCGATCGAGGTTACCAACGGGACACTCGAGGGCGATATCGCTCCCGGACCTATTACCTTCTTCCGTCTGCAGAGCACCGCGGACAATATCCTTCGCGCTTACGTTGCGGAGGGCGAGGTTCTTCCGGTAGCGACGAGATCCTTCGGCGGCATCGGCGTATTCGCGATCCCCGAAATGGGACGTTTCTATCGCCACGTACTGATCGAGAACAACTTCCCGCATCACGGAGCGGTTGCTTTCGGTCACGTCGGCAAATATCTCTTCGAGGTATTCAAGTACATCGGCGTCGACGTAGACGAGATCGGCTACAACCAGCCCGCGGGCGTACGCTATAAGACAGAGAATCCGTTCTGTTAATTGGTTTAACAAAAATGAGCAAATCGAGTAGGGGTGATGAAATCCCCCTGCGCATAAAAAAGGGCGTCGGAGAGATCCGGCGCCTTCGAATTTCATAGATTCAGAGGAATTTTGAAATCTCCCGGAAATCTATCTCAAGATCATCATAAATCCCGGCTTTAATTGTATCTGCCATGGTATATTCTTCCGCTACGGGTAAGGCTATGATACCGCTATCCGGCAGCGATTGTGCTCTGAATTTTTCGAGATGATAAACTGCTATGGTTTGGCTTCCGGGATCAACAATCCAGTACTCTCTTACGCCGGAAGTGAAATATTTTTTCAGTTTATAAATATAGTCGTGGGCAGGATCTGTGGGTGAAACGACTTCAATGACCCAGTCAGGAGCCCCGACACAGCCTTTTTCATTCAACTTTCCGGGGTCACAGATCACACTGATATCCGGTTCTAAAACCGTCTTTTCATCTTCATCCAGAAGAACGCCGAAGGGAGCGGGATAAACATGGCAGTCGCCCTGCTTCTTACGGATATAGTTTCGAATTTCTGCGTATAATTCTCCCACAAGACCCTGATGTATACGAGTCGGCGGTGCCATATCATATAACAACCCATTGATCAGTTCGCCACGATCGGTATCCGTAAGAGCATAGTACTCATCGACAGTATAGTGTCTTGACGGATCATGATAAATATGAGTATCTTCTTTTACTCTTTTCATAGAAGTACAAACAGCCCCCGTTTAGTATCTGTCCACTACATTCTTTACTCACTGGCGAATAGCGACAATGCTTTTCATTCATCAGTATAACTGTTTTGATCGACGTATTCAATACCGCGAAACAAAGGGTATCCAGCGTTGTAATACAACAAGTATTATTTTAATCAAACTTTAAGTCGCACTTTCTGTCATACTCCTGTATAATAGAGGTAGTTGGATATTATATAGTATTCCAGGAGGGAACAAGATGAAAACAAATCCGAAGGACCTTCTGCTGCGGAGAATAGCTGAAGATTGCTACCGAAGCTTTATGGGAAGGGAGATAGTTTCCCGGATCCCCGCGTATGAGCCGGACGCGGTATCGCGCGAGAGAAGGGAGAGCGAGGATCGTCTTCGCAGTATGATGGGTGAAGAGCTTTTTGATCAGGTGGAGGATGAGCTGAGTGAGCATGAGTTCAATATTGAAAAGGAATTCTTTTCTTATGGCTTTCGCTATGCTCTGGCCTTGATGGACGACAGGGAGGCTCTGAAGGCCTGAGAACAGATCTGGACGAGAGAAGCTGTATACCGGTTCGCCGGACAGCTGCGAAAACTATGAAAAAAGCCGGACATTTCCGGCTTTTTTCAGTAGGGGTTCATAAGGCTTTAATATGGTCTGATTCTCCGAGTAACCGCGCTTGCCTCGCTGGTTCAGGAACGCTTTTTTATCAGCGCAGCTACCATAACACGGACCGCGGCGATATCCTCCTCACTCAGATCCTTTTCCAGAAGAACCAGCTTCCGCAGAGCGCTGTTTTTAACAAGCTCTTCCGATAATTCCAGTACTTCCGGGTTTTTCAGGATCTTATCGGAAAGAGAGGGCTCTTTTCCCGTCATCAGGTACTCCACGGTCGTATTCAGAAAGCCGGAGATTCTCAAAAGCTTATCCGCATTCGGCAGACTCTTCCCCTGCTTCCATTCCGAAAAGGTTGATTTTGTAATATTTGTTCCCTTGGCAACATCCGCGTCCCTGAGACCTAAGCTGTCCCTGAGTCTGCAATATCGTTCGTACATAGCCTTCCTCCAATTAAAGATTTTATCGGAATTCGGACTATAAAACAAGTGATTTCTGGCAAGTTGAAGCGACAGGTCTTTTCTGATATACTCAAGGTATACGGAGGAGCGGGCTTTTAGAAATGAAGATATTTAATACTACGGCGATATGCGTACCGTCAAAGCATTATATGGTCGATATCAGTGAAAAAGTAAATGAGATCAGACTGTTAGTTGACGCGGGAAAGTATTTCACGATAAACCGTGCCAGACAGTACGGGAAGACAACGACCCTGACAGCTCTGAAAAAAACATTGCAAGGCGAATATATCGTGCTGTCTCTGGATTTCCAGGGTGCTGACAGCGATGCGTTTGAATCCGGGGCTGTTTTTTCTCAGACTATATCGCGCCTGATTCTGGATCAGTACGAATTTGAACAGATTTGCATCCCTGAGAACACATTGCAGGCTCTGAGAGAGCTGAATGCCTGTGATCCGAAAGCAATAAAGATGGATGAACTGTTTAGGATATTAAAACGCTGGATCAAAAATGAGGAAAAGGCGATCGTTCTGATCATAGATGAGATCGATAGAGCGGCAAATAGTCAGGTCTTTTTGGATTTCCTCGCTCAGCTGCGGGATGGATATATTGGTCGGGATTCGAGTGGAAATCCGGCTTTCCAATCCGTCATTCTTGCGGGTGTGACTGATATCAAGCATTTAAAAAGCAGGATCCGCATAACGGCAAAGGAGAACAGCCCGTGGAACATTGCCGCTGATTTTCTGATCGATATGAGCCTGTCGGAGAGCGGGATACAGGGGATGCTAGTGGAATATGAGGCAGATCATCATACGGGGATGGATACCGGATTCCTTGCAAAAAAGATCAGAGAGTACACCAATGGCTATCCGTATCTTGTCAGCCGGATCTGCCAGCTGATTGATGAGCGTCTTGTACCGGAGACGTTTGGGTCGCTTTCTGTGGCCTGGACGGATGAGGGTGTTGAGACTGCGGTAAGATCTATCCTTGTCGAGAAGAACACGCTCTTTGATTCTCTGATGGGGAAGCTCAGAGATTATGATAAGCTCAGGATCCAGCTTGGGAGGAGCTTGCTTCGGGGCGAAACGATCGAGTATCTTCCGGATAATAAAGAACAGGAGCAGCTGATGATGTACGGCTTTATTGTCAACGATCCTGCCACGAATACGGTCAGAGTGGCGAACCGGATCTTTGAGATGCGGCTCTACAAATATTATATCGGAGAGAGCAGGTTTTCCGAGGAGCTCAGGGGAGACGCGCTGGATAACAAGCCGGCCTTTATCAAGAACGGAGAGTTGGATATCCCGCTGATCATGGAGCGGTTTATAGAGACTCAGCGGTATATCAGGAACCTAAAAGACGAAGATGCAGGGAAGAGATTTATCGAGGAGGAGGGCAGAGAAAAATTCCTGACCTATATCTCTCCGATCATTAACGGCATCGGAACATACAGTGTAGAAGAACGGACCAGAGATCGGAGAAGGATGGATGTAGTGATCCATTATCTCGGGAAACGGTATATTATAGAGCTAAAGATCTGGCATGGTGAAAGATATAACAAGAAGGGAGAGCAGCAGATCATCGATTATCTGGATTCCTACGGACTGAATACCGGATATCTTCTGAGCTTCAGTTTTAATAAAACAAAGGAGCCGGGAGTGGAGAAGATCTCTATAGAGGGAAAGACAGTGTATGAGGGGATCGTTTAGGATAGCGGCAGCAGCGGATCTCGATTATCAGGCTCAATTATTACAGGAGCTGCTTCCTCAAAGAGCGCGTTGATTTTACCCCTGTTTTTTTCTTATCGTCTGTGTATTATATTTTTAGGAAGGGTATAATAGTTCCGTGTCAATCGGACATCTGTAAGAAAGGAGAAAATCAGCGAATGAAACGAAGATCCATATTTTCAAAAAAAGCGCTTTCGTTATTACTGGCGGGGGCCATGATACTTGCTCAATCCGTAACGGTACTGGCGGATGACCTCCCGTCAGCGGATTTGGAGCTTTCTTTCCCGGGGGAGGAATCAGATATGCTCCTGCCCGAAGGCGAGCCAGGGGGCGACGGGCCGGGAGGCGGAGGAGGCCCCAGCAGTAGTACCCCCACCTGGTCCGGGGCTAAGGAGATCACCAGCGCTGTCACTGAGACTGGTCAGAGCTATTCCGCCTCAACCGAGGGTCAGAACGCGGTGCTTATAAGCACCGGCTCGAATGTTACCGTTACACTGAGTAACCCGACTGTGACCAAATCCGGAGGATCCTCGCAAAGCGACAATTACAGCTTTTACGGTACCAATTCCGCCGTGATGTGTAAGGGGGGCGGGACGACCACTATTTCCGGCGGGACGGTGACGACGAATGCGGCGGGCGCGAACGGTGTTTTCTGCTATGGCGCAAACAGCGGGACAACCGGCTCTGCCGGCGACGGGACGACGGTAAATATATCCGATATGACCATCACTACAACCGGCGACGGATCCGGTGGGATCATGACTACCTACGGAGGCGTAACAAAGGCCAATGATCTGACGATTACTACAAGCGGCGGTTCCTCTGCGCCCATACGTACCGACAGGGGCGGCGGTACCGTGACTGTAAACGGAGGGACCTATACCTCAAAAGGTACCGGGTCTCCCGCGATATATTCCGTCGCGGATGTCACGGTATCGAATGCGGTTCTTGAATCTGAGGCCTCCGAGGGTGCCGTTATGGAGGGCGGCGGCGATATCACGCTGACAAACTGCTCTCTGACGGATACAAACAGCAAAACGAATAGCAATGCGAAATTTTACGATACCATTATGCTGTATCAATCATTTTCCGGCGACGCGACAGGGACAGAGTCCATCTTTAAGATGACGGGAGGGAGCCTTACAAGCAATAAAGGACATGTTTTTCATATAACGAATGTCATTGGAAGGGTGGTGCTTGAGGGCGTTACCATAACAAATAATGATTCCTCGAATGTTCTGATCTCGGTCTGTGACGACGGGTGGAGCGGCGCGTCAAATACCGGATATCTTACGGCTACCGACCAGACCCTGTCAGGCACCGCTCTTGTCGGAAGCGATTCCTCACTGACGATAAATCTCTCCGGTTCTTCAACCTGGACGGGAAAAACCTCGGGTGTGATCAGCGACAAGAACGGCGACAGCATTTCCACGAGCCTTGGCACCGTCAACGTTAATATCGGCTCCGGCAGTACCTGGGTGCTGTCCGGCGACTGCAGCGTAAGCTCTCTGGATGGCTGTAATTCAACATACGGAAGCATCAACTACAACGGGCATACCCTGACGGTCGGGAACAAGAGTTACACAAGCGGCTCCATTGGGAAGATTACGGAAACGACCGGAAGCGGAGACGATGAGGATGTGGCTCCAACAGCGATCACCCTGTCAAAGGATACGCTTACTTTGCAAAGCGGAAGCAGCGAAACGCTTACCGTTTCCTTTACGCCGGCAAATACGACGGATCAGACAGTCAGCTGGGAATCAAGCAATACCTCTGTGGCGGAAGTATCCGAAGGAAAAGTAACCGGTTACAACCCGGGAACGGCTGTGATAACCGCAACTGCGAATGCTGACAGCTCTCTGAAGCAAACCTGCGAAGTAACCGTTACCGAGAAGAGCACAAGCGGATTGGACGATGACGCTGTGGTTACCAAAGAAACGGAGGGAGAAGTAACGACATATCGTTTATCTCTGGTCAAAGGTCAGAAAAAAGCAACGGGTCTGAAAGGAACCTGGACATTCTCCGATACAACGGGTAAGAAGTACGTTTCTGTCACAAACGCCGGCCTGATTACCGGAAAGGCTGCCGGGAGCGCAACTCTGACCTGCACGGCCGGCAAGAGCAGCTCGACATATGTTGTAGATGTTTACGCGCCCGCCTTTGAAAACAAAATAAATAAACTTACGCTTACTGCCGGAGGCGATTCCGGGACGCTTTCCTTAGGAACCTCGGCAGGAGCTCTGGCGCAGGCCTGGATCTCCTCAAACGAAGCTGTCGCAACGGTTTCGGCGGAATATGATTCCGATAAAGGGATCTATACCGCGAAGGTTACTCCCGTAGGAAAGGGCAGCGCGAAGATCACAGCCTATGTCGGCGGAAAAGCCTATCCTGCGACGGTTACGGTAAAAACCCTTACGGCGGGGATAACCCCCGGAGAGGGAACGGGCGTATATAACGTAGTCCTCAACGCCCTTCAGAGCTACAAACCTTCGATCAAGGCGGCCGTTTTCAATATGAACAACGCCAGCTGGAGCTTTCAGGACGAGGGTTCGGACGCTGCGACAGAAACGAGCCAGATAGTGACCATCGCCTCAAACGGAAAGATCACAGGATCCGCAGCGGGAAGAACAACTGCCATCGGAACAGATACCGGTAACAGAACAGTAACGCTTAACATAACAGTAAGCGCGATTCCAGTGGTAAGCGATACCTATATCAATGTCGGAAAGAAGGTCACGCTGAAAAATATGTATGTACCTGCTAAGGGGGCGACCTGGTCAAAGGCGGAGACAGGCAGCATCCTTACCTTCAATGCCACAGATAAAGCCTCGGTTACAGTGACAGGAACAGCCACAGGGAGCGAAGATGCGGTGTGTTCGGTAAACGGCGTGTCCTTTAAGACGACGGTACACGTTGAGGATCCCGGATTTGACGCTTCAAAGGAGGGAGCTCCGAAGCTCGCTAACAGTAAAAACGCGTATAATGCCAGTTTGGAGCTGTCTGCGGGAGAATCCTATAGTATTCCTGATTATATGAAAGCGTTCAGCAGGCCAGTTTACTGGAAGAGTACAAAAACGGCAGTGGCATTTGCGGATGAGAACGGCGTGATCACGGCAAGAAGCGCCGGCAAAGCTGTAATCAGCGCTACGATCAACGGTCAGCTCGTTAAGCTGACGGTTACCGTTAAAGCAGCGGAGTGACGATCGGAGCTCATGGAGGTATTCGTGAGCGAAACGGCTTATAATGATAGGTTTCCACTTACTTCAGCTGGAAAGCGCCGTTATAAAGAGACAGAGGAGGGGCGCTGGACATCCAGTGGATGTCCGTTTAGCGCGGACCGGAGTGAAACGGAGACCAACAGGTTATGTGTGAAATAATGGAACGGTTAAATGCCGAGGCAAGAGAGGAAGGTCGTGAGGAAGGTCGTGAGGAAGGTATTAATGACATCAATGCGTTAAATCTTCGTCTGATCAATGACAACCGGCTTGACGATCTTTGCCGGGCAGCAGCGGATATTGATTATCAGGCACAATTATTACAGGAGTTATTTCCTCAAAGGGCGCATTGAGAATAATCAATGCGCTTTTTATGCGCAGGCCCGCGTATGGAAGTTTTCCGGCTGAAGCCGGATGCGGGCCGCGCGGCGAGTAGGGTTCGACTTCGTCTCCCCTACTCGATTTTGCGCATTTA
>JAFSXN010000193.1 GCA_017444015.1 Lachnospiraceae bacterium
TATACTCATTAACGAAATGGCTTGCCGTTTCGTTAATGAGTCGCGCCGGATTCGGGCCGCCAAAGGCGGCATATTTCCTTGCCGAATCCGTGCGCATCACGTTTTATACTGGTTAACGAAATCTCGGCAGTAAATTTCGTTAGCCAGTATAAAAAGCCGCGCTGAAGATGTACATAAAATATAAAGCCACTCACCCGGACGCACGCAGAAAATGCTGTAACCATATATTGCAAGAGGTCCTTTTATGATCATTGATTTTCATACCCACGTATTCCCGGAGAAGATCGCAGACAGTACGATCGAAATCCTTAGTAAAAAAGCGCATATCATTCCGCATATCCGGGCTGTCGCTCCGGAGCTCATACATTCTATGAAGGAAGCCGGTGTCGATCTCTCCGTGATCCTTCCGGTAGCCACGGCCGAACGGCAGGTCGTAAAGCTCAATGACGCAGCCGCAAGGCTGAATGAGCAGTACCGGGAATCGGGGCTTTTCTCCTTCGGTTGTATGCATCCCGATTTTGCGGATTATTCCTCGGAGCTTTCCCGGGTAAAGGAGCTGGGGCTTGCGGGGATTAAACTCCATCCCGTCTATCAGGGCGTCGATCTCGATGATATCCGCTTCCTGCGTATCCTCGAACGGGCTGCGGAGCTTTCCCTTCTCGTCGTTACTCACGCAGGAATCGACGTAGGTTACCCCGGAGTGGTACACTGCTCTCCTAAGATGTGCAAAAACGTCGTTAGGGAGATCGGAAGCTTCCCCTTTGTTCTTGCCCATATGGGCGGCTGGAAGAACTGGGAGGAAGTCCCTTCCCTTCTCAGCGGAACCGGCGTATATCTGGATACCGCCTTCTCAACGGAGCGTATGGAGCCTTTGCCTGACGGGTACTGGAAGGAATCGGAGCTTCAGATGCTCTCCGAAGACGGATTTATAGAATTTGTAAAGGCCTTTGGCGCCGACCATATCCTCTTTGGAACGGACAGCCCCTGGACAAGTCAAAAAAGGAGCCGCGCCTTTATCGAAGCGCTGCCCCTTTCCGATCCTGAAAAACAGCTGATCCTTGGCCAAAACGCCGAGGCTCTCCTAAATCTCTGAGATCTCTTCCTGCGTCAGAAGCTTAAGCCCCCGTCCGGAAAGCTTTGCCTCTCCCGCTGCCGTATCACTGACGCGAAGGATCATATACGCGTGCTTTACGTCCTTTCCGCCCAGGAAAGCGTACATATACTCGATATTGACCTTCTCGTCGGCAAAGATCCGGATCAGCTTATCGAGTCCGCCCGGCTCGTCCGGGATCTCTACCGCAAGGACCGAGGTCAGGCTCGCTACGAAATCCGCTTCCTTTAACACATTGGTCGCGGAAAAAACATCGTTCACGACCATCCGGGCGATACCGAAATCCTTGGTCTCCGCAATGGTCAGAGCCCGCATATCGATCCCGTTTTCCGCAAGGACTCCCGTCATCCTCTGTAAAGTCCCCGGCTTGTTCTCCAAAAATACCGAAATCTGTTTTACACTCATACCGTACCGTTTCCTCCCTTCTTAGAGCTTTCTCTTATCTATGACACGAACTGCCTTTCCTTCGCTTCTGGCAATGGACTTCGGCGCAAGTAACGACACCTTGGCCTTGATCCCAAGCATGGACTTTAAGCCCTCGGTAAGCTTCTTCTGGCGCTCCTCGATCTCGCCGATATTATCCGTAAACATCTCAGGCGTCATTTCCACCTGTACATCAAAGGTATCCGTATTGTTCACCCGGTCCACCACGATCTGATAGGTCGTCGCATAGCCCTGGTTGAGAAGCACGGTTTCGATCTGGCTCGGGAATACGTTGACACCGCGGATGATCAGCATATCGTCGCTTCTTCCCTTCGGCTTTGCCATCCGTACATGAGTCCGCCCGCAGGAGCATTTTTCCCTGGTTAACGTACAGATATCCCTCGTCCGGTAGCGAAGTAACGGAAACGCTTCCTTATCAATCGAAGTAAAGACCAGCTCTCCCTGCGTCCCGTCAGGAAGCACCTCTCCGGTATCGGGGTCGATGATCTCCGCGATGAAGTGGTCCTCATTGATGTGCATTCCGCCCTGGGCGGAGCATTCAAAGGAAACTCCCGGACCCGAAAGCTCTGTCAGACCGTAAATATCATAAGCCTTGATCCCCAGGGTCTTTTCGATATCCTGCCGCATTTCCTCACTCCAGGCCTCCGCACCGAATATCCCAGCCTTTAACGGAATATCCTCCGGCCCGTAGCCCATCTCCTTCATCCGCTCCCCGAGGTAAGCCGCATAGCTGGGTGTACAGCAGAGGATCGTCGCTGAAAGATCCATGATGAACATGATCTGCCGGTCCGTATTTCCGGAACTTGTAGGGATCGTAAGACACCCCACCTTATGAGAGCCACCGTTCAGTCCGGGGCCTCCCGTAAACAGCCCATAGCCGTAGGAAACCTGGCATACGTCCTCACTGGTTCCGCCCGCCGCGACGATCGCTCTGGCGCAGCATTCCTCCCAGAGATCGATATCATGCTGCGTATAGAAGGCTACCACCCGCTTGCCGGTAGTACCGGAGGTTGACTGAATCCTTACACAGTCCTTAAGCGGCACTCCAACCAGCCCGTAAGGATACGCGTCCCGAAGATCGGCCTTGGAAAGAAAGGGCAGCTTATACAGATCGTCACTGCTCTTGATATCCGAGGGAGTTACCCCCTTCTCCTCCATCTTCTTTCGATAGTAGGGCACATTATCCCAGACGTGCTGAACCTGCTTTTTGAGCTTTTCGTCCTGTATCGCCTTGATCTTCTCGCGCGGCGCGCATTCAATGTCTTCCTGATAATACTTCTCCATTCCCTGATCCTTTCCTAAGTGTAATACACATAACCATATGCTCTATTCGGGGTCAAAATCTGATATCCGGAGCGTTCCGCACGAAGTGGCCTCGGACTTATGACCCTGATATCATATTATTCCGCTTCCCTGCCGAGAGCAAACGCCTTCTGATTCATCGCAAGAAACTTCGACGGAACGTTAGCGGCAAGCGACTCCATCCAAACCTCCTCTGAAAAATCAAAGTACTTCGATAATCTTCCCAGAAGGACGATATTGACCGCCTTGACGCTCCCCGCTTCCTCTGCAAGCTTCAGGCAGTCAAGCGCGTCGACTCTCGCCCCGACAGCCGTAAGTTTTTCCGCCAAAGCCTCCGGGTATTTTGCCGCGCCGGTAATGACCGGCATGGGATCGATCTGCTGGGTATTCGTCACGATGATCCCGTCCTTTTTCAGATACTTAAGCCACCTGGCAGCCTCAAGCAGCTCAAAGGAAACGATGTAATCCGCTTCTCCCAGGTCGATGACCGGAGAATAGACCCTGTCTCCGTACCGGACATAGGTCACAACGCTCCCTCCCCGCTGGGACATCCCGTGAACCTCCGAAACCTTGACATCGTACCCCTGAGACAGAAGCAGATGCCCAAGCAGCTTACTGGCAAGAAGCGACCCCTGTCCGCCGACACCGACGATCATAATATTCTTTGTACTCACTTCTGCACCTCCTCTGCTCTAAGGGCCCCGAACTTACACAACCTGCTGCACACCTTACAGCCGACACAGAGCGTCGGATCGATTTGTGCATGGCCTTTTTTTTCGGTCTCAGTATCTGCCCGGTCACCCTGGGCAGATACTGCAGCCGGGGCAGCTGGCGCATTGGAAATGCCCCGGCCGCTTGACCCCGGTACTTCATCGGTACGCCACTCGCAAGTCTGCGAGCGGCTGACCGGGCAGTTATCGGTCTCGTCAGTTTTAAAAGAGATCGCCGGACATCCGATCTGCATACAGGCCTTGCAGCCCACGCATTTCTCCTGGTCCACAGAAAGCGGCGCTTCGTGCTTTACATACTTAAGCAAAGCGCAGGGGCGTCTTGAGATAATCACGGAAGGGGCGGCGATGGACAACTCCTCTTTGATCACCTGTTCACAGGCAGCCAGATCATAGGGATCCACCACGGCGACCCTCTCGATCCCCATAGCCCTGCACAGCGCCTCCAGATCAATCTTTCCAGCCGGATCGCCCTTGATATTATAGCCGGTGGTCGGATTCTGCTGGTGGCCGGTCATACCGGTTATGGAATTATCGAGGATGATCACGGTGGAATTCGAGCCGTTATAGGCGACATTGGCAAGCCCGGTCATCCCCGAATGCACAAAGGTCGAATCGCCGATCACAGCCACCGTTTTTCCCTCGCTCTCCTGCCCTCTGACCTTGTTAAAGCCGTGGACCGCGCCGATCGAAGCGCCCATGCATAAAGTCATTTCGATCGCCGAAAGAGGCGGCACCGCGCCTAAGGTATAGCAGCCGATATCTCCTAAGACCGTACAATTTAACTTCCTTAAGACATAGAACAATCCCCTGTGGGGGCAGCCTGCGCACATCACAGGCGGCCTGCCCGGAACCTCCTCCTCTAAGGCCAGAACCTCCAAAGCGTCCTTTCCGAAAGCCTTTGCGATCAGCGACTGGGAGAATTCATCCACAAGCGGAAGCAGATCCTTTCCGGACACGGCAAGTCCGAGAGAACGCACATGCTCCTCGATGATCGGATCCAGCTCCTCAACGACGACAAGCCTTTTGACCTTATTCGCAAAATCCCGGATCAGCTGATCCGGCAGAGGATTCATCAGGCCGATCTTCAGCACGCTTACCGTATCGCCGAAAACCTCCCTGACGTACTGATAAGCAGTCGAGGACGTAATGATCCCAAGCTCCGTCCCCCCGTATTCGACCCGGTTAAGCTCTGTCGTCTCGGCAAGCTCCCTAAGCCGCTTCATCCGCTCCTCTACGAAAGGATGGCGCTTTTTCGCGTTTCCAGGCATCATGACATATTTTGCGATATTCTTCTCATAGGGAAGATTATGCTCCTCTCTCTCCCCCAGCTCTACCACAGACTGGGAATGGGAAACCCGGGTACACATCTTTAACAGCACCGGCGTATCATACTCCTCCGAAAGCTCATACGCCCGCTTTGTAAACGTAAGCGCCTCCATCGAATCCGAGGGCTCAAGCATCGGTACCTTGGCCGCGATGGCGTAATGCCTGCTGTCCTGCTCATTCTGAGAGGAATGCATCCCCGCGTCGTCAGCCACGGCAATCACAAGGCCCGCGTTCACACCGGTATAAGACATGGTAAACAGCGGATCCGCCGCAACGTTCAAGCCGACGTGCTTCTGGGCGCAGAACGAACGCCGCCCCGCTAAGGATGCGCCAAAGGCCGCCTCCATAGCTGTTTTCTCGTTCGGAGCCCACTCACAATACAGGTCATCGCACAGCTCCTCAAACTTCACGGCCTCCTCCGTGATCTCGGTGCTGGGCGTACCCGGATAGCTGGAAATAAAGCAGACCCCCGCCTCAAAAAGTCCTCTGGCCACTGCCTTATTGCCAAGCATCAGCTCTTTTGGTTTTTCAGCTTCCATAAAATTCTCCTCCTGGTTCGGATCGGACTGCAAAAGCAGTCACTCTAATCTACAGAATAGTCAAAAAGTAGCATAAAATCAAGTAGTATTATAATCTAATCCAGATTTATCCTAAATTGAGCGCGCCGGATTTCGGCCACCGCAGGCGGCATATTCCCCGCGAAATCTGCGCGCGTCACTTTTTCCCGCTCAGCTCGTGGACAAAGCGGGACTCGCGCTTTCCGAACACCTCTTTTTTTCTGGCACAGAGGTACAGCCTGTCCCTTGCCCTCGTCATAGCGACATAAAACAGTCTTCTCTCCTCCTCGAGCCCCGACCGCCCCTCCGCCTTCTTATGGGGAAACAGCCCTTCCTGAAGGCCGATGATGAAGACCGCGTCATATTCGAGCCCCTTGGAGGCGTGGACCGTCTGTAAAACAATATGTTCCCGACAGTCCTTGCCCGCGGCTTCCTGTTTCCTCTGCTCCTCCTCAAACAGCGCCCTCTCCCGGTTTACCCTTTCCAGAAACTCCTTCAGATACGGCGTTTTCTCCATACGCCCGGAAAGCTCATTTACAAATTCCGTAACTACCTCCGATTCCGGAATACTTCCTTCCGTTCCTCTTCTGCCATAAAGGACATTTTCATAGCCAATGCCCTTCAGAACGTAGTTGAGAGCGGCTCTTGCGGGAAGCGAGCTTAAAAAGCGAAGATCCTGCTGAAGCCGGTTTACATAACATAGCTTGTCCTCATCCCCCTGATAGTAGTCCGACAGGCTGCTCATAAGTGCCGCAAGACAGGAATCCTGTTTTTTCTCAGGATCCGCCGAAAAATCCTGCTTCATAACCTTGCCGGTCCCAGTCATCTCCCTAAGCTGCAGGGCTTCTCTTGATAACCCCCGCTCCGGCCGGTTCAGGATACGAAGCAGATCACTCTTTTCTCCGGTCCCAACAGCCAGCCGGAAATACGACAGGATATCCTTAACGTTTTCATCATCATAGAAAAACTGCCTGCTCTGCGTTTGATAAAAAGCAATCTTTCGGTTTTTAAGCTCACCCGCAAGGACCTCTGAGCATTTCACGCTCCGATACAGGATCCCGATGCTTAAGTCCTTTTGCGCCTGTAAGAGCCTTTGTACCTGCTCCGCGACATAGAGCGCCTCCTCGCAGGCGTTTTTAAAAATCGAGAGCGCAACCTTCCCCTCCTCTTCCGAAAAAGCCTGCTGGACCTTTGGCAGACGATCGGTATTGTGTTCAATCACAGAAACCGCCTCCCCGATGATCCTTCTCTTACAGCGGTAATTGATCCGAAGATTGATCACAGAAAGCCCCGGATAGTCCTCCTGAAAGCGCTTTAAAACCGCAGGACAGGCACCCCGAAAGCCATAAATCGACTGATCGTCGTCCCCGACCGCAAAGACATTCCTCTTTTCTCCCGAAAGAAGTCGCAGCACCTCATACTGCTTCAGATCGATATCCTGAAATTCGTCCACTAAAATATAGTCATACTTCTCCTGCCATTTGGCAAGGACTTTAGGGATCTCTGTTAAGAGCCGGATGCACTCTGAGATCATATCGTCAAAATCCAACTTCCTCTCCCGCCTGCATTTTTCCGTATATAAGGAATACAGTCTCCGAAAAAGCTCCTCTTCCTTCGGGTCCGAAAGCTCCGGCTCTCCGCCGCTTTTGACCCTTGCGATCCTCTGCAGCGTCGCATCCTGCCAGTCCGTGGTTTTGTAGTCGGAAACGCCAAGTTCCTTTCCGAGTCCGCGGATATATTCTTTTTTTTCCTTCTGTGTGAGTATGCTGTCTTCGTTATATAAGCCCTGTTTTTTTAAGATGTGGTAGAAAACAGCGTGAAATGTTCCGAAATGGACCGGACAGGCTCTCTCCTCTCCGATCAGTCGATAGAAGCGCTCCTGCATTTCGCCGGCGGCTTCCCTTGAAAAAGTAAGGACCAGGATCTTCTCCGGCGGGACCCCGTAAGCTTCGATCAGATACTGTATCCGACCGGTCAGCACCGCGGTCTTGCCGGAACCCGGGCCCGCAAGAACAAGCATCGGTCCGTCCCTGTGGCGGACCGCCTGTTCCTGCTCCCTGTTCAGCTGTAACATATTGTTTACCTCAATTAATACTTGTTAACGATTTTCGTTGCCGATAAACCAGACTCGCAAACGCGATTTCAGTACATTTGCTTAGTCGTAATCGGCAGCTAATTGCGTTCGCGAGTATAATTTTTCGATCCCCCGTCGGATCCTTGCCAGAGATTCCTCTTTCCCGAGGACCTCCATCAGCTCCGTAGCTCCTCCGGGCGTGGTCTGCTTTCCGGAGACCGCTGTCCTGAGGGGCCACATCACATACCCGATCTTGACCTCCTTCTTCTTGGCGAACTCCGAAAGCAGCGCAAAGAGCGCATCGTTCGAATAGTCATCCGTTTCGGAAAGGATCGGCAGGACCTCCTTCAGAAGCTCCAGAGAGGATTCCTTTGTGGTCTTCATTTTTTTATGAACATACATTTCCGTATCGTACTCCGGCAGCTCCTCAAAGAAGTCGATGTGCTCCCTGATATCCGGAAAGACTTCGATCCGGGTCTTGACCATCTCCGCAATTCTTCGCAGGTCAAGGTCTTTTGTAATGACTTCCTTTATATACGGCAGCGCCCGCTCATAGAACTGCTCAAAGTCCATGGCTTTGATATACTCTCCGTTCATCCACCGAAGCTTGGTATAGTCAAACACCGCGGGGGACTTGCTCATATGATGATAATCAAAGCACCGGATCAGCTCAGACAGGGACTTGATCTCCTCATTGTCCTCCGGGCTCCACCCAAGAAGCGCTACAAAATTGACCACCGCCTCGGTCACAAAGCCCTGTTCAATCAGATCCTCATAGGAGGAATGCCCGCTCCTTTTAGCTAACTTCTTATGCTCTTCATCCGTAATCAGAGGACAGTGCACATAAACCGGGACCTCCCAGCCAAAGGCCTCATAGAGTCTGTTGTACTTCGGGGAGGAGGAAAGATACTCGTTTCCCCGGACGACGTGCGTGATCCCCATCAAATGGTCGTCGACGACATTAGCAAAGTTATAGGTCGGAAAGCCGTCTGACTTGATTAAGATCATATCGTCAAGTTCCGCGTTGTCCACGGAGATATCGCCGTAGATCTCATCATGAAAGGTCGTCGTTCCGGTATTGGGATTATTCTGTCGTATGACAAAGGGCTTTCCTTCGGACAGGTTCCTTTGGATCTCCTCCTCGGACAGACCCAGGCAGTGCTTATCGTATACACTGATCTCCTTGCCGTCAATGACCTGTGTCAGACCCTCTAACCTCTCCTTATCGCAGAAGCAATAATAGGCTTTTTTCTCATCGATCAGCTGCTTTGCGTATTTCATATAGATGCCCTGCTTCTGCCGTTCGCTCTGGACGTAGGGCCCGACTCCGCCGTCCTTATCCGGCCCCTCGTCGTGAACCAGCCCGGTCTTTTCAAGGGTACGGTAAATAATATCCACCGCTCCCTCGACATAGCGTTCCTGATCGGTATCCTCGATCCTCAGAATAAAATCGCCGTCCTCATGCTTTGCGATCAAATACGCGTAGAGCGCCGTCCGCAGATTCCCTACGTGCATCCTCCCGGTAGGACTCGGCGCAAATCTGGTTCTGATCTTACTCATTTTTACCCTCTCTTTATATGTATTATATAGGAAACGAATTAATTCGTTTCCAATAGCTGTCCGAAAAATCACGTTGCGATCCGCAGCCCGAAGGCCCGTAAACAGCAACGAAATTGTATCACGCCGACCTTGAAAAAGCAACCGAGCCTTGTCAACTTCCCTCTTTTTGTTTATACTAAAGAAAAACCACAGGAGAACAGAATGGATCTTTTTAAGGACATCGAAAACAGTGAGCTTTTAGATGGCATCATGCCGGTTGCGCCCCTGCGGATCATCTGTCATGAAAGCTGTAAGGACCTGGGAAATCTTGTCAACAAGCACCTCAAGGATTTCCGAAAGACGACCAATGTCTCGCATCGGGACAATCTTGCCTTTCAGGAATACGACCCCGAGACCTTTTTGGCGGACTTTGAGTGCTCTCGTTTTGAGACCGGCGAGGGAAAGGCTTCCCTCAATGAATCGGTACGGGGCAAGGATATCTTTATTATCGCCGATATCACAAACCACAGTCTGACCTATAAGCTGGGCGGGTATCTCAACCATACCTCTCCCGACGATATCTATCAGGATGTAAAGCGAATCATCGCCGCTATCGCCGGGAAAGCGCATAGGATAACGGTCGTTATGCCGTTCCTCTATGAGAGCCGTCAGCATAAGCGGCACTACCGGGAGTCTCTCGACTGCGCTCTTGCCCTCGAAGAACTGCAGGAAATGGGTGTCGGAAACGTCGTGACCTTTGACGCGCACGATCCGAGCGTCCAGAACGCAACGCCTTTAAACGGCTTCGATAATTTCCTTCCGCCCTATCAGTTCATCAAGGCTCTGATCCACTATGAAAAGGACCTGATCATTGATAAGGAGCATCTGATCGTGATCTCTCCGGATGAGGGAGCTCTGGACCGGGCAGTCTACTTTGCAGGCGTCCTGGGTGTCGATACCGGAATGTTCTATAAACGGCGGGATTATTCCAAGGTGGTAAACGGCAAGAATCCGATCGTCGCCCATGAATTCTTAGGGGACAACATCGACGGAAAGGATGTCATCGTCATCGACGATATGATCTCCTCTGGCGGAAGCATGATCGATACCTCGAGGCAGCTGAAAGAATTAAATGCCAAGCGGGTCTTTATCTGCTGTACATTCGGGCTCTTTACGGAGGGACTGGAAATCTTCGATGAAGCCTACGAGAAATGTTATTTTGACAAGATCATTACGACGAATCTGGTCTTTCATCCACCGGGACTTATGACCAAGCCCTATTATATCGAAGCGGATATGAGCAAATTCTTAGCCTCGATCATCGATTTTCTCAATCATGATATGGCTATGGCGAGGATCCATACTCCGACCAATAAGATCCATGCGATTTTAGAGAAATACAACAACCGGGAAGAAACCGGGATCTAAATCCATCAAATCAGCGATATGAAAAACGAAATGGAAGCCCTGTGCGGCGAGCAGGAAACAAACGTCTCCTGCCCGAAACTCAGGGCTTTTTCCTTTGCTTATACTCGCGAGCGCAATTAATTGCCGTTTTTGATATGACAAACGCGTTGAAATTGCGTTTGCGAGTCCGGTTAATCGGCAATGAAAAGCGTTAATCAGTTTAAATTGAGATCGCGTTCAGATAATTGATATCTACAAGAAATACGTAGTAAACCAGCCCGTAATTATTGTCGTAGACAAGATGACCGTAATCGTCCACTTCCTTGATCCTGCCGTTCTTGCAGCGGATCCGGTAGCGGACATAGTCGATCTTTTCAACGTTCTGAGGAGTCTCAAACTGCTGCTTGTTTATGATCTGGTTGATCTTGTCGTAATCCTCCTCCAGAACGATCCCCTTAAAAGAATTCCCCACATACTTTCTGAAATCACTGATGGAATCACACTCAAAGAGCCTTGCCATGGATTCGCTGGCATAGAGCAGCTTTTCCTCCTCGTTAGCCTCATAGACAAAGAAGCCACCGGGCATCCCCTTCGAAAACTCCTCGATATCAAACATAAACTGCTCTCTGTGGGCAAGCGTCATTCCCTCAGTATTGAAACGATAGCAGTTCCGCCCCTCATACTTCGCCTTATACAGCGCGTCATCCGCCATTTTCATCAGCGTATCGAAGTCCTTGCCGTACTTGGGATACATCGCAATCCCTACGGAGAAGGTAAAGTTGACCTTCTTTCCGTCGCTGACGACCGCGCGCTTTTCCTCCATCGTAAGGTCTCGCAGCTTCGAGCTGATCTCATTGATATCCGTCTCGGTATAGAAGACGACAAATTCATCGCCTCCCAGCCGGAAAATAAAGCCCTTGTCCGAAAAATTCTCCTTTAAGAGCTTCGCGTTCTGAATAATAACATCATCCCCGCACTGATGACCGTAGCTGTCATTGATCTTCTTAAAGTTATCCCCGTCAAAAATCATAAAAGCGCACTGAA
>JAFSXN010000194.1 GCA_017444015.1 Lachnospiraceae bacterium
GGACGGGACCTCCCTCTGGCATCTTACGTTCAATTCGGATTTCGCGATCGGATATACGGCTCTTATGGGAAACAGACATGCGATCGGCGAGGCCTTCCACATCACGGGGGATGAAGTACTTTCCTGGAACCAGATTTATGCAACGATAGCCGATGCGCTGGGGGTAGAGCTGCATCCGTATTATGTGTCGTCGGATTTTCTGGCGGCTGTCGGTGACAAATATGATTATGATTATACGGGGAGTCTGATCGGCGACAAATCCACGTCGGTTGTATTTGATAACAGGAAAATAAAACGCCTTGCTTCGGATATGACGACTCATGTTCCGTTTCATATGGGCGTTCGCATCGCGCTGAAATACATTCTTTCTCATCCGGAATGTCAGACGGAGGATGCGGAATTTGATGCCTGGTGCGATCGCGTGATTGAAGCGCAGGAGGAAGCAAAAAGGCGCGTTTGATACGCGACAGGAGTCCAAATGGATGAATTGAAACGGCTGCAGGAGCTGGCGGAAAGAAGCTATCAAAACGGTCAATATGCCTTCACCGACTTTTTGTCGATGGCAGAGCTGTCGGTGTATTATGAAAACATAAAAAAGCTTGCTTTTGCCTGTCCTGCTTTGTCGGGCGGTTATGAGGGAGCAGAGAGGCAGATGATCCGATTCGGTAATGAGGAGGAGCTGGGATATACGGTTGACTTTCCGATTGACATACTTCATATTACCCCTGTTTCGGAAAAATTCGCAGACGATCTGAATCACAGAGATTATCTGGGAGCGCTGATGAACCTCGGCATCAGGAGGGAAATGACCGGGGATATTGTTGTAAAGGGAAGGGAAGCCTTTTTGTTTTGCGAAAACACGCTTTCCCCTTTTATTGCGGAAAATATTTTAAAGGTGAAGCACACCTCTGTGAGGGTGGAAGTCGTTGCGGAGGTCCCCTCCTTAGCTGCTCCGGAGAAAAAGGAGAAGGTTGTTCAGGTACAGTCCAACCGAATTGATGCTGTGACGGCCAGAGTATATGGTATGTCAAGACAGGAAGCTGTGACCCTGTTTTTTGAGCATCGTGTATATTTGAACGGAAAAGAATGTACGGAAAACGCAAAAATGCTTAATCCCGGGGACATAATCAGCATAAGGGGCAAGGGGAGATTTGAGTATGCCGAGGAACTGTCCTTCAGCAAAAAGGGAAAGCTGAACTGCAGAGTAATGTGTTGGTAAGGAGTTGATTATGGATAAAAAATACAAATTCAAAACAGAAGAAAACCGGCAGTTTTTAAAGGCGCAGAGAGACTCGCTGTTTTCCTTCGGGAAGGCATTTCCATCGCCCTATGGCAGTGCGTATTATCTCGGAGACGATGGGACGCCATGGAAGGAACGCCCCAGGGAAACCTGGATTACCAGCCGGATGATCCATGTTTACAGTATGGCGGCAATTCTTGGAACGGAAGGCGCCGGAGAGCTTGCGGAGGCAGGCTTGAAGGGGCTGAAGGGAGAGCTTCATGATGATAAAAACGGCGGCTGGTTTGCGGGCGTGACTGCGGAAGGCGGGATCCTGCCGACGAAGCAGTGCTATGCGCACGCCTTTGTTATCCTGGCTTCGACCTCTGCCCTTCGTGCCGGGATTCAGGGTGCTGAAGCTTTGCTTGAGGACGCGGTTAGGGTTTACGACCGCTTCTTCTGGGATGAGGAGGCGGGGCTCTCCGTGGATACCTGGGATACGGATTTTAAAGAGCTATCCGACTATCGGGGGATCAACGCCAATATGCATACGGTGGAAGCGTTCCTGGCTGCTGCGGATGCTTTGGAGGACGATACCTTCCGAAAACGTGCCGGCCGTATTATTGACCATGTGATCGCATGGGCTAAGGAAAATGAATGGCGGATCCCAGAGCATTTTACAAAAGACTGGAAGGCGGATCTGAGCTTTAATCAGGAAAAACCCGACGATCCGTTTAAGCCCTATGGCGCTACTCCCGGACATGGAATAGAATGGGCCCGGCTGATCCTTCAATGGGCAATATCGACTTACGGTTCCTCATCCAAGGAAACGGAATCCTATCTTCTGGCCGCGGAGGAGCTATATAACCGCGCTGCTGCGGATGGCTGGCACAGTGACGGCGCAGACGGCTTCTGCTATACCACAGGGTGGGACGGAAAGCCGATCGTTCATGACCGGATGCACTGGACGCTTGCCGAGGGAATCAATACGGCGGCGGTGCTTTACCGTGTGACCGAAAAGGACGGGTATGCTGCGGATTATGCAAAATATCTGGAGTATCTGGACAGGTCGGTCATTGACCATAAAAACGGCTCATGGTTCCACCAGCTTGACAAGGAACAAAGGGTAATGACTACGGTATGGCCGGGAAAGTCGGATCTTTACCACGCGGTGCAGGCCATGCTGATCCCCTATAATGAAAAACCCGGAATTTCCATTGCTTATGCCCTTTGATATTATAATGGAAGAAAAAGGATAGTGGCTTAAGATGAATGTGAAGAAGATATATTTTGATATGGACGGGGTCCTTGCCAATTTTGATAAAGGGGTGGAGGAGCTGGCCGGCTTTTCGATTGTTAAGCAGGATGTTGCCGAAAAAATGGCAGACGAGGAGATGTGGCACAAAATAAAAGAGGTTGAGCACTATTATGACAGATTGGAGCTGATGCCGGGAGCAGAGGAGATGTTTCACACGATATATGACAAATACAAAGAAAAGTGTGAGATCCTTACCGGGATCCCAAAGCCGAGGCGGGGGATCCTTCATGCGGCGGAAGACAAGACAAAATGGGTGCGGAGACTTCTCTCCAAGGATATCGTTATGAATATCTGCTTCAAAGAGGAGAAGAAGAATTTGTGTACCGGACCGGACTGCATATTGATCGATGATCTGCCGCCGAATATTGCTGCGTGGAAGGAAAGAGGCGGTACAGGGATTCTGCATAAAAGCGCAGAAGAAACAATGGAGCAGCTTCGTGATATGGGGGTTATCGACTGACGATAAACCCCCTTTTTATCCGAAACAGAGATAAATATAGTTTTCGAAGCTGGAAATGAGAATTGCTCTGGAGGCACTATGTCTGTGTTTTATCTGGATAAAAATGAGATCGCTTGTCCGGATCCGACGCTTGCGGAGGATAACGGACTTCTGGCGGTGGGAGGAGATCTGTCTGTAGACCGCCTTGTCCTTGCTTAC
>JAFSXN010000195.1 GCA_017444015.1 Lachnospiraceae bacterium
AATAAAACTGAAGGCTTGTCCGTAATAACAAACCTTCAGTTGAACGTACTCAAGTCCAGATATAAACCGGCTTTCGACAAATATGAATCTTAAAAAAATCGTGACTACTTATACATTATTTTTCCGTGAATAGTAACATCAATTGGAGTTCGAAGACTACGAGAATATCCTGCCCTACTATATGAGTATAGAACAGGAAGGAATTGAAATAAATGGATGATTACAGTCTGACCTTGAGCGGCTATAAGAATAATCAAACGGGCATTCCACGGACTCAGTAGAACCAAATATCAAGCCGAAGGGAGATCGGCTCCTTAATCGAACGATAATACTTCGGATCTGCCGGTTTGAACGCATTTTCAACGCATTTTCACAGAAAATTATTATGTTTGAGCCTTGGGGCCTGTAGTAGTATAATAAAAGAAGGAGTATGTGATAAATGTGTTCAATTAACTTAGAGAATAAAAGTTGTTTTGATTACCTGAAAACCATTGAAGATAAGTCTGTTTCTCTGGTTTTGATCGACCCTCCCTACGAAGTATCCAGGGATACCAATTTCCAATCGGGAGAGGCCAAAGGTAAGGATACGGACCGTTTCCGTGTCTCTATGGATTTTGGGGAATGGGATACCGGATTCACGGGACTGGATCTTGCAATCAAGGAATGCTACCGTGTTTTAAAAGATGGCGGGATGATGATTTGCTTTTACGATCTCTGGAAAATCACGACTCTCAAGGAATATATCGAAAACGCGAAGTTCAAGCAGATACGGTTCATCGAGTGGATCAAAACCAATCCCGTGCCATTAAACAGCAAGGCGAATTATCTGACCAATGCGCGGGAGATAGCCGTTGTTGGCGTAAAAAAGGGCAAGCCGGTCTTTCATTCCGAGTACGACAATGGCGTATACAGTTATCCGATCTGCCACGACAAGATGCGTTTTCATCCCACCCAAAAACCGGTGGCGCTGTTGGAAGAGCTGATCGAGAAGCATAGCAACGAAGGGGACCTGGTCCTGGACTGCTTTGCAGGAAGCGCTTCGACAGCAGTAGCGGCTTTCAATTTAAACAGGAACTTCACAGGCTGCGAGATCTCTGAAGAATATTTTCAAAAAGCAATGGACCGGCTGCGGCATATCGGTGCGGTAAAATAAGAAAAAAAATGGCACGACATCCAAACGAACAACATACCTTAAATTTATTAAGCGATCCATCGGTCCCGACCGATAATATCATTCACTATGTCAAGGAAAAATGCCGGGATATTCCATTCGGACCGCAGACCCTTGGTATGCTTTTCGAACGGATCGCCGGTGTAACGTATAACGAAGATGACCCTATGAGCTGCTTTTCCAGAGAATTCAGCGTAGATATGTTAGCCGATATTCATCCGGGATTTCGAAGCACCAACGGTTGTCAGTGGGCGAGATCAGACACCAGCTACCTCGGGAAGAGATATATCATTGTAAGAGGTCACAAGGGCAGAAAGGTATCAACGGTCAAATTGGACGGCGCCAACAACAAGTCGATCAAGCGAAACCGCAGTATTAAGAAAGAGATCGTTGATGAGGTCCAGAAGCAGAGATGCGTTATCCTGGACGTCAGTACCCAGATCGAGGTCGATCATAAGGACGGACATTACGATGTTTTGGCGAATCAGTCGATAGCGACCCAGAAGTTATCCGATTTCCAGCCACTATCCAAAGCCGCAAACGATGCAAAACGGAATCACTGCAAGCGATGCATCGAAACAGGGAAAAGATATGACGCGACGAAGTTGGGATATTCGCAGTCTTTTATCGTCGGAGATGAGAATACGTCAACGTGCCAGGGTTGCTACTGGTATGATCCGCAATATTTCAATAAAATTATATCGGCGGGTTATAAGAAAGAGAAATAAAAAAATCCCGCAGGCCTAAAGGTTACGGGTAAATAAAAAAGCACGTGATGGGAATCGAACCCAACACATAATTACTATAAATGGCTTTATTGCTGACTTTTGTATTTTCCGTGTGATTATTCGTGTGATACAAATCCCCCACAGTCTTCCCACGTTCCAATGTCACTTACCTACGATCTGCTCAAAATGATCGGTAAGGATTTTCGCATAGCTGTTGGCGATCGGGACGATTTTATTCTGATAGACTTCCTTCATTACGGGGCTGTCCTGCCGCCAGCCGCCGAAATCGGCAATATAGGTCTGGGGGATATCAAGGACGGCGGCAATCGAGGCAAAATAATGACGGAGGTCGTGGAAACGGATCGAGAGCCCTTCCTGATCCCGAAGCTTAATAAAAGCGTTCCCTATCGCATTCGGCGTTTTCTTAATGATGAAATCCTCCGGATCCCCGGATCCGATCAGGTCAAGGACGCTCTTCGGAAGCGAAACAAAGCGGATACTTTCGTTATTTTTCGGCATTTCTTTAACGATCCATTGTTTATCATATCCCTGGACCATATCGGAATGGACAGATACTCCTTTATCTGTGACGTCCTTATATTTCAGGGCGCATATCTCCCCACGCCGGCAGGATCCGAACGCTGCCAGGGCAATACTGATTTTCAAATCCCCGGTTGCTTTTTTGTAAAGAACGGCGATTTCATCGTCGGAAGGAGCGGTTTGCCTGCGCTTTTTCTTTTTCGGCAGAGTCACCCGGAAAGCAAGATCGGGAGCGTACAAGGCAAGGGCGGCACTCAGAAGCCCGTAGATATTGGCTACCGTCTTCGGGCTTACTTCACCGACAAGTGAGGAGACGAACAGCTGCAGGTCTTCGCTGGTCAGTTTCCGGATGGATTTATTCCGGATCGGATCATAGCGGTGCTCTGCCTGCGAGCGGTAGGCCTTGATCGTGGACGGGGACAGGACGGCTTCTTTTGCGTTGATATAACCGTCGATTGCTTCGCCGACAGTCAGATCGGCCTGTTTCTTCCTGTTCTGATCGGCTTTGAACTGGGCGGCTAACAGCTCCGACTCTCTGGCGGTCGGGGCGGTAAAGGATTCGTAACGGGGTTTTCCGTTTTCGTCTTTTCCGGCGTATACCTGGGTGCGATAGTTGCCGGAGGGCAGGCGTTTGGCTTTGGGCATGAGCTCCTCCTTTCTTTACAAAAAGAAA
>JAFSXN010000196.1 GCA_017444015.1 Lachnospiraceae bacterium
CCGGATCAGGAAGTCCATGCGGTCTACCTTACGCTGGCTCTCGTGCATCTCATCGATCAGCACACAGCGCTGTACTTTCATCTGATGCAGCATTTCGTCGTAGCTTCCGGTTTCATAGAGAGTACTTATTCTCTCTGCTGTTTCCTGACTGCATCCGGCCTCGGAAAGTCCCTGTATCAGCCGGTCCTTTACGTTCATCACTGCAGGATCCTTTCTGAATTCTGTTTACACGCTGCCGGATACTTTTCTTCCCTTCCGGCAAGGCTATCATAACAGCTTGCAAAGCAATGTGCTAATGGCTATAATTTATTTCATGATATTCTGTTTTAGAATATCACGAAGTTAACGACACAAGAGGAGCATTTCCGATGGAGATCCGAACTTTACGTTATTTTCTGGCGGTCGCCAGAGAGGAAAACATGACCAGAGCGGCTGAAATCCTGCACGTCACACAGCCGACCCTTTCCAAAGCATTGAAATCCCTGGAAGATGAGCTCGGAAAAAAGCTGTTTATCCGTCATAGTTTCAGCATCCGCCTGACAGAGGAAGGAGTACTGCTCCGGAACCGGGCGGAGGACCTCATCAGCATGGCGGATAAAATCGAGCGGGAATTCATTTCCCTCGATGACATCAGCGGCGGGGAACTGTATCTGGGCCTTGCGGAATCTTACCAGATCCGTTATCTGGCCCGGGTGATCAGGGATTTTAAGACCCGTTACCCAAACCTGCATTACCACATCACCAGCGGCGATACCGAGCAGATCGCAGACAAGCTGGATAAGGGACTTTTGGATTTCCTGGTGCTGGCGGAGCTTCCGGACAGCCGGAGGTATGAGTATCTGGCTTTCCCGGAAAAGGATGTATGGGGGCTGGTGATCCCGGAAGGGGACCCGCTGTCAGAAAAGGACGTGATCCGCCTGGAGGATCTGAAAGGCCTGCCTTTGTTCTGCTCTGAGCAGGCCTGGAACGGGGACATAAAAAAGTGGGCAGGGAGTTCTTTTTCGAAAATGAAGCTGGAGGGGTCATTCAGACTTTCCTACAATGGATCCATCTTCGCGCGGGAAGGTCTCGGATATCTGCTGACATTCCGGGATCTGATCGATACCTCCAAAGAGAGCGGGCTTGTATTCCGTCCTCTGGAACCGGCACTTGAGACTGCGCTTTATATTGCCTGGAACCGTTATCAGGCCTTTACACCGATCGCGGAGCGTTTTCTGCAGCAGCTAAGAGAATCCTTCGTGAGCGCTGAATAACAGGTGCGGTTCATCATATCCGGAGGATCTATAACGGTGTTCAAAGCATAACAGAAAAAAGGGCAAATGAATAAATGCAGATTTACTCACCTGCCCTTCCGCTTTCTTATGTTTTTTACATTTCACAGAAAGTTCGCAGTTCTCCCATAAATTGCAAACATTATTAAGGTACATTTTAGGTCAGAGTTTTACAGTATCGATATCAAACAAATGTACACCCTGCTTCGCGATGGCATTTTTTTTGTACACCCGCTCCTCTACAATAAAGACAGAAAGCAAGGGGAGCGCGGTCATAACCGCGGAAGCAAAACAACTGATCTGATTTTCGTATAGAAAGCAAGGGGAGCAAAGCCATGAAAAAAACATTGAACAGAACGATACACAATACCCGCAGGAACGCAATCGTGCAGTGCAGCTGCGCAACCGGAGTCCGTTGGGCCGGATTCGTGGATTCGGTCACCGGCGCGTTCAACGCCGTTACAACGATCCAGACCCCGTACGACGTCGAAAAATTTATGGACGCCTACGGTGTGGATGTCGTCACGACCCAGTATATCGACTGTGCCTGAGCAGAAGTTCGGACGTCGTCACGACAC
>JAFSXN010000197.1 GCA_017444015.1 Lachnospiraceae bacterium
AAAGAATCTTATAGCAGATACACAATCGACAGAAATAAACGCCTTGGGAAGTATATTTCTCTTGAATATGTATGTGGAATGTGATAGCATTTACGTATGAACGTAAATGAAAAGAACGTCTAAACGTACAGCAAGAGGGCGATACTATGATTATCAGTGAAAGGATTTTCAAAATCTTAAAAGATAAAAACATGACGCAGATGGAATTCGCGAAAAGGGCTGGTTTCTCTAACAGTGCAATCAGCGATTGGAAGCGGAAAAAAACAAATCCTTCTGCGGAAAAGATTATGGATATATGCTATGCCCTTGATGTAACGCCGGAACAGTTATTGACCGGAGTAGGTATAGATGATGCAAATGAAACTTCTCCGGTTTCAGACAGGATTCATATTGATAAAGCAGATATGAAATTGCTGGAGGATTATCACGGAATGCAGGACAGTCAGAGAAAGCGATTGCTTGCGTATGTGGAAACATTGAAGAAATTAGAGAGATTAGAAGAATTGGAATGAAGAGGATAGACTGTTATGGAAAATCTTGGCGAGATAATAATATACCAGACAGAGGATGGATTAACAAAACTTGAGGTAAAAATGGAAAATGATACTGTATGGTTGACGCAGGCTCAGTTGGTTGAATTGTATCAATCGTCAAAAGCAAATGTCAGCGAGCACATTGCGCATATTTTTGAAGAGGGTGAACTTGTAAAGGAAGCAGTTGTTCGGAAATTCCGAACAACTGCTTCAGATGGAAAGAATTACAATGTCCTCTATTATAATTTGGATATGATTATATCTCTTGGGTATCGAATTAATTCAGCGACTGCGACCAGATTCCGACAGTGGGCGACTCAGCGGTTGAAAGAATACATAATCAAGGGATTTACAATTGACGATGAGCGTCTAAAAGGAAATGGCGGTGGAAACTATTGGAAAGAACTGCTGGATCGCATCCGGGATATTCGATCTTCAGAGAAGGTCCTTTATCGGCAGGTATTGGATTTGTATGCGACAAGTGTTGATTACAATCCTCAAAGCGAAGAGTCGATACAGTTTTTTAAGATCGTACAGAATAAACTGCATTATGCCGCACATGGTCATACTGCAGCTGAAGTTATTTATGAAAGAGCAGACGCAGAAAAACCTTTTATGGGATTGAAATCCTTTTCCGAAGAACTGCCGGCGCTTAAGGACATAGGTGTTGCAAAGAATTCCCTTGATGCTCAGAAGACCAAGATGAAAGCTTTCTGTGATTACAACGGTTATGAGATCGCCGGGGAATATGAGGATGCGGGAAGATCCGGAAAGTCCATAGAAGGCAGGGAAGCATTTAACCGGATGATGGATGACATAAAGTATCTGAGACAATTGGGGTTTGAAGCAGATAATGATATGTTTGCTGAACATTCATGGTATTTCAGAAATGCATTAGTACGCGCCAATTATAGTAATATAAAAAAGGGAATTTACGAAACTACGGATTTCCTTGAGCTGTTCCTGCAAAATCTGCTGCTTGACGGAAAAAATGAACTCCATAACAGAGAAATGCATGTGAGCGGTGAATTCACACAAAAGCGGGACATTGACCCGATAAATGACCCAATAAATGACCCAATAAATATAGTAGAGCTTAGTGAAAGAGAGAAAAAAATACTTGAACTTTTGAGACAAGATCCGACTTTGACAAGAGCTAAGATGGCGGGAATTCTTAGGTGTTCCGATGCGACTATAAAGAGAGCATTAGGATCTATGGTACAGAAAAATGTTATACATCGTATTGGTGCAAACAAGAAGGGCGAATGGATTATAATCCGGTGAAGTGTATGGTTTTGAGAAAAATCGACAGAAGTGAATATACAGAATACCTTAAATATGCTAAAGAGTCTACAGCGAACCGTGTTTATCCGGTGTCAATTGCGACCGGGACTCAGGATGGAGATATTTATGTTGATGGCAAAGGCTGTGTACTGTTTTGGCATTATTGCGGCTTTGCGTATATCTCCGGGGATGTGAGCGCAGATGTTCTTGAAGAAGTATATCGAAGTTTTTTGGTGTCTGATACGGAGCGAAGATTTTTACTAATTACAGATTCGAAATTTGTTTCCGACTATTATTCAGGCATAGACATGCTACGAGTTGATAAAAGGATTGAATACACTCATAGCGGAATCCTTGAAAAGCAACCGAAACTTGATGCCTGCTTTGTTATTGAACGCATAACTGCAGACAATATAGGTGTCATTCAGGGAAGGATCACGCCATCTTTTTCATGGAAAGACAGAGATGTATTTTTGCGGAACGGATTTGGATTTATGGCCAGAAGCAAGGAAGATGGCAGCTTTGCAGCGGTGGCGTTTTCAAGTGCGGTCAGTCCGGAGGAAGTGGATATTGGTGTTGAGACCGCTGAAACATACAGACACCATGGTCTGGCATCCTATCTGGCATACAAGATGTGTGAGGAAATCATACGGCAGGACAGAAGACCTGTATGGGCCCATGCTGAAACGAATACAGGTTCACAGAAAACGGCACTTTGTGTCGGGTTTAAGCCAATTGGTATAAATACGGTGATCCATAAGAATTTGATGCGAAGAAATACGAGGGCTGGATTCGCGAAGAGAGCAGAGAAGAAGGCAGGGAAGAGGGCAGGCAAGAGGGCAGATTTGAAGGCAGGGAAGAGGGAGACCTCAATCGCCTGATCTTTCAAGTACAAAAGAAGGTTTGCCGAAACAAAGAATTATCGGTCATAGTGGATGAATTGGAATCGGATGAAGATGAGATCCGCCCGATTTATGAGGCTGTCTTGAAATATGGGCCCGACCTTCCGCCGGAAGAGATCCGGAAGAAGATGGAGGCGGTTGAGATGGTTTGAAGGACATCTGTTTCTAAGGAAACGATGAATAAATCATCGTTTCCTTAGCCTGTTCCGCGAGGATGTAACGCGGGGCAAACTTACCCGCAGGGCAGAACCGCAGAAATTCGCAGAGGAAGGCGCTTGCGCGCTGCGAATAGCCTACGTTCTGCTCCGGCCGGCGCATGAATTTCCGGAGAAAAGAGCTTAATCCACACTTACTTTCCCGAGGTCCGATTTTGTGGACACATTTCCGATATCACCGGAGAGGGTGATGTTCCCCATATCTGTCTCGCAGCTCCCTTCCGCGATCCTGGAATCACGGGAAGAAATGTTTCCGGCATCCGCTTTCGCCTTGATCCACTGCACATCGCAGCCTGCCAGATCGATATTTCCGGCATCCACGTCCGTCTGGAATCTCTGCATCATGCAGCCTGTCAGTTCCATATTTCCTGCATCCAGATCAATGGAAAGGCCGTTTACTTTACTGTCCGCCACATTCAGATTTCCCGCATCCAGATCGATCTTCATCTGATCTCCGCTGATATCGGAGATATTGAGATTTCCTGCATCCAGATCGATCGAAGCTGTATTCAGCCCGGCGTTTTGCGGGAGAGTAATGTTGACATAGTAATCCCCGCCCATATCGAAGGGTACAATCAGGATATTGTCCGGACTTTTTACACTAAGCCTGCCGTTATGAAAATCTATAATCGGAACCATATTTTCCGGAAGAGAATAGCGGATGCTAAAGTCAGTTCCGGAGCAAACCGTCATATTTGCACTGTCGATATCGATCTCCAGGTCTGACGGCATTCCGTCCAGCTTTACCTCATCCGTCAGGGTCTCTGAGGACCCTCCGATCCTGACAGACCTTCCCCGAAATACATGGATATAGAGCCCTCCGACGATCGCTGCTACTGTGGCAAGGGAAGCAGCGGTAATGATGATTTTCGACGTATTGTTCATGCTGGAATCCTCCACTTCTTTCTTTAATATTCATCATCTGCCCGGCAGAAGATCATGACCACTCTGTGCATCACACCGGCAATGGGCCAGATGATCCAGGTCAGATGCCACTGGAAGGTAAGGAAGCTTATGATCAGATAAGCGGATACGATCAGCGGCCAGTAGATCGTGGCAATCGTTTCTGCTGCCTTGTTCCTAAATCGGATTGGGCGGTTATTCTCTTCTGTATAGCTCCCACTCATTGTATTTACATCATTCAGGTTCAACATTCTTTCAAATCCTCCATACACATTATTTGCATAAACAATCAGGAATACGCCGATCCCGATCAAAAGGAACATCAGAGAAGCGCCGATCGGTCCGTATGCTCCGCCTATGAACAGATTGGGAATCCAGCAGATTATGCATAAGATCACACCGAGGGATACGCAAAGCGCTCTCACCGGTTCAAAGGAACGCCGTCTTTCCTTCACCAGCTCTGCGGTTTCCATGTCGATCCGGCAGGCTTCGGTTTTGAGGAAGTTCCAGCCCGAGTCGATGAAGCTGCTGAAGATGATGAGTCCGACGCCGACCGCGATGCTGACAAACATCAGGGCCGCTCCGGCGCTGCCGTTTCCGTAATACCCTCCGAAAAAGATCGGACAGGCGACGGAAATGATCGTCAGCATTACGCCGAGTGACAAAAAAGCTGATTTTCTGCTTCTGTTTGCAAGATATTGCTGACTTTCTTCCAAAGTTACAAGTCTTCTCTGAATTTCACCTTCTCCGGTACGGGACTCCTCCACCTCCCTGGATAGCCCGAGATCATCGGCCAGCTCGTCCAGGTTTCCGAATTCGGAAATGACGGTTCCGACAGCCGCGTTTTCGGTTTGACCCTGACGGATCAGCTCGTTATACTTATCCTCCATCATTTGAAGGAGCTCTGCCCTGGCCTTTCTAACCTCGGCCGTATTCGGCATATTCGCAAACATTGCATTCAGATATTTTTTAATTGTTTCCATTTTGCTCTCCTTTTTCTTCGATGAACCGTTCAACCACATCCCGGGTAACGTCCCATTCTTCACATTTTATCCGGTAATACGCTCTGCCCTCATCTGTAATCCGGTAATAGGTCCGTTTCTTTCCGTTCCCCGTGGAATCCTGATCTGCGGTAAATGATTCGATATACCCGTTTTTCTCCATCCGGGTAAAGGCCGAGTACAGCGTGGTCTCTTTGATCAGGTATTTTCCCTCGGATATTTCCCTGATCTCCTTTGAAATCCCGTAGCCGTAGGACGGTTCCTTCAGGAGAATACTCAGGATGATGGTATCATTGTAGCCGCGGATCACATCACTACTTATTTCTACCATAAGCTATCCTTTCTTTTCCTTTGACAGTCGTACTATGTTTGTCGTGCTACGATTAACGTACTACGTCTGTCGTACTATGTCTGATGCGGTAACTATAATACACGGATCGCTTCCTGTCAACCCGTTTTTTAAATATTGTAATTATTCATACTTGGCGGGACCGCAGTTTTTTGGCACCGGCCGTTGCCGCAAGGGGTGTGAACAGTAAAAAAACAGGGGATATGGCGAACCGGCGCTGCAGGTTGATTTCATGCTGAAAAGCTCTTATAATCTCATCTTTGACAGTATGACATTACAAGAAAGTGCCAAAAGCTTTGCTATATCTGGCTTCTGGCACTTTCTTTTTGATTCTCGAAGTATAGTAATATTACCTTTGCTTGCTTTTTTTCTCTATGGTTCGCATATCTGCCTTGGTTATGAATTCGTAATCAGTTTTAAATCCACATGTCTGATGGAGGTCGTCTGTGAGCTTATCGCGTACGTAGGTAGGCATATAACCCTGCCCTTTGATGTCTGCAAATTTTATGGATTTTAATTTATTAAGAATCTCTTCGCAGGTATATCTATTGCCAAACATCATGGATTTCATATGATGGAGCTTCAAGATATGACTGGGTTGCCTTATATGCTGATAACTTACTGCGTGGATCCAGAATACGGTTATAGAAAGGTGGAAAAAATAATAGCCGCAAAGGATACGGACGGAATGTACGATGCGGTACAGAAGCTGACGGATAACCAGAAGGACATAGCGATCGTTTCTCTGATCAAGATGATGCGGGGGGAGACGCCGATGGGGTGGGATATCCAAACGGACGATCTGAAGCGGATGATACGTGAAGGAGAGATTTAGGGCCTGGAGACGGGTCCTTTTCTTTTTGCCTTTGGGATGAAAATGTTTCAGAGGGGCGGTTTTTTTTGATACATTTTGGCTATGCGGACGGAAATCGGGTGGAGGCACGGTGTGATCATTTCACGCAGGACCGCTCTCGCTATGAGGAAAACGCAGCGGTACTAAACGGAATCACCGACGCAGTCGATGATTCCGTTAAGTGCCGGCGTTTTCCACATTCCTGCGTCGAAATAATCACACCGTACCACCACCCGATTTCCTGGTAGTGTAATTCTCTATTACCAGTTACTGTTTACACCCCTTGCCGCAACGGCCGGTGCCAAAAAACTGCGGTCCCGCCAAGTGTGAACAGTAACGTCCGCGAAGCCACTTACATCACATGAATGTCCGTAATAGCGCACTGGTCACCGGTAAGGGCGATGAATACATTTTCCGTCATATCAAGGATCGTCGTTACGCTGTGGATGGCGACACCGAGATTCTCGGTCTCGATTGTGATCCGGTTTTTGTCGCGCTTAATATTGACCACACAATCCATCCCCTTATGGTTCGTTTCCTTCCATACGTTCCAGCCCGCGAAGTCCTTCGACTTGTCCAGACTGATCTCATTTTTCGCGTGCTCGTCCGATTCCCAGGTTTCTCCGTCCAGACGGAGCAGGATAAATTCGCGGTAGCCCTTTCCGTTGACCTGACCGTCTTCCGAGGTAAAGACGCTGATGAACGGACAGTGCCAAACAAGCCGCGCCGTGGGAAGGCTCATCGTATGGAAGCGGAGCTTAAGGCTGTCCCTGATCGGGATTCCCTTTGTGGCCTCGGCCCGCCAGCTGTCGACCTGAATGTTCGGAACATCGCCCTCGGGGCAGTCCTTGATATAGCTGATCTCTTCGGCAATCCGGGTGATCTCGTCTGCTCCGATTTCCGTATTGTCGGTTTCAATACGGATGTTGTGTACATAGCAACGTTCTCCTCCGAAGGAGATGTAGGAGAAGCGTGAGGCGTCGGGAAGCGCGAGGGTTACTTCGCGGACGTGCTTCTCGTCCATGATCCGGATACGCATGTGATCCCGGTAACGTAAGGCCTCCAGCTCATACCGCTGCTCGAGCTCGCCGAAATCAGACTGCCGGAAGTAGTTGTGCTGGTCTACGACCTTTACCTCGGTTTTGCGTACGCCCTCTTCGGTTACCACGCCGTCGAGGCGGATCCGCGCGTATTCATGGTAGAGGAGGTTCTGGTTTTCCTCCTCACCCGGGTGAACCTTGCCGTCCAGCGAATCGAAGAGGATCAGGAAGGGCAGGCATTCTTCCTTCGGGACACCCGCATCCGGTGTGCTGCACAGACTGATCCGGGTCGGGTTGCTTCGGATCAGGACTCCCTCTGTGCAATCGTTGTAAATGGACTCGCAGCGCAGGCTCGTGGTGGCGGAGGCCTCCTCGCCCCCGAGGGTTTCCTGCATCCGGTATTCCGTATCCAGATCGATCATGTGGATCATGAGCTTGGCATATTTGGGATCAAACTGGGTACCGATGCCCTCGACGAGCTGCTCGCGCACGATGTGCTGGGGGATGGCGCGGCGGTAGCTGCGGTTGCTGGTCATGGCGTCGTAGGCGTCCGCAACGGCTATGATCCGGCCGATTTCGGGGATGTCCTCGCCCGCAAGACCCTCCGGATAACCGCGGCCGTTATAGCGCTCATGGTGGTAACGCGCACCGATGCTGAGCCAGGGTGCCTTTTTGATGCTGGACAGGATCTGGCCGCCGACCACGGGGTGCTGCTTGATCTGTTCAAACTCCTCATCCGTAAGGCGGCTGGTCTTCGAAAGGATCTCGATCGGAACACCGATCTTACCCACGTCATGCAGCAGTGCGGTAAAATAGATCTTATTGCATTCCTCCTCGGACTTTCCGGCAGCCTCGGCGATCCGGCGGGAATAATCCGCGACACGCCGGGAGTGGCCGTTGGTGTATTTGTCCTTGGCGTCGATGGCGCCGGCGAGGGCTTCGGCGACCTGCTCGAACTGCTCCCGCTCCTCCTCCTGCTTCTGCTTCATAAGCCGCATCTGCCGGCGGACATAGCGGCGCACAAGATCGGCTGCAAGGAGGATTACGATGATGGCGAGGAGGATGAAAAACCAGGTCTGTTCATAGAATGCCTTTTCCTTTACGATCTGAACGGAAACCGTATTATCGCCCCGGCCCATCGAGTCCTTTAAGTGCATCGTAAAGCTGTAGGTGCCGCCGTGGAGGTTGGTGTAGTTGAGAGGCACAAGGTCGCTCCGGGGCACCGTTGTGACCGCTTTGTCAAAGCCCTCGAGCTGGTAGCTGACCTGCGGATCGCTGAGGGAATAATTGAACACAAAGCTCGGGATCGTCAGCTTCTGTACGTCGGAGCTGATCCTGAAATTCCCGTTCGTGAGAGGATAGATCCTTTCCCCGTCCGCCTCCAGATAAGGAACGACGGATTTCAGATCGTTCACATCCTCAAAGGGAACGTCGATATTGACCTTACAGACGCCCGTACTGCCGGCAATATAAAGGTCGCCATCGGAGGTAAGCTCGCTGTAGGAATTGGCTGTGGTTATGCAGGGCAGACCGTTTTCGATGCCGTAATGCACGGGATTGATCTCGCCGTTGGCAAGGAGCTCCTCCGCCGGTACGACGTAGATGCCGTCGCTGCTCATGACCCACATTTCGGACAAGGCGTTTTCAAACAGGTCAAAGTTGTTGTTATAGGGAAACCTGCGGATCGCAGTCACCTTACAATCCGCATCCATATAAGCGATGCCGCTGCTCGCGACGATCCAGGTCAGAGCGCGCGCTTCGTCGTATTTCAGACGCATGATGATATCGGAGGGCAGGCCCTCCTCCACATTTATGTTTTTGATCCCGGAGTTATTGATCACATAGATGCCGTCCCCGTTGCTGCCGACATAAATATCCCCGTTCGGGCCCTCCGCGACGGTCAGGGTTTCGCAGTTTGTTATGCCGTCCTCTTCCCCGTAGGAGGCGACGATCTTGTCCCCCTCGATCACGTTTACGCCGCCCGTAACGGCCACGAGGATCCGCCCGTCCTTCCCTTCTGCGACGGCGCGCAGACTGTCGGACAGCAGCCCGTCCTCGACCGTAAATGCCGTTAATTCTCCGTGGTCATAGCGCAGTAACCAGCCGGAGCGCCAGGTAGAGATCCAGATCCGGTCCTTAGAGTCCCGGATTACGGAACGGATCCGGCTTTCTGCAAGCATTTCGATCAGATCGTTGGCCTCGAGCGCCTTCCCGCCGGCGGTTACCGCTTTGGTAAGAGGAAGCGTTTTCAGCGGCCCCTTGTCCCCCAGAACGATCAGCCCCATGTCCGTGCCGACAAAGAGCTTTCCGTCGCTCAGACAGGTGGAATTTACAACGGTTTCCGAAAGTCCGTAGCGTTCGAACAGATCGGAAAACTGGTTCGGAACGACCTTCATTACTCCCTGCCGCGAGGAGGTAAACCACAGATCCCCGAGATAGTCCGTCATGACGCCGCAGACGTTGTTGTTCATCGGCAGGTTTTCAAGCAGATGAAACCGTCCGTTGTCCAGTACACCGATGCCGTTCCCGGCGCAGATCCAGAGCTTGCCGTCGATATATTCCATGCCCTTGATGTAGCGCAGCGGGTCGACATTGTATTTGTTGATTATGTTGAAGCCATCGTTCAGATCCACGAGGTACAGGCCGAAATCCACCGCCTCATGGTAGATCCTCCCGCTGACCTCGGGATCGGGGAAGATGGTTCCCGCACCGTGAAGCGGACTTTCCTCGATGGGAATATATTTCAGAAGCTTTTTATCCCGGATCATCATCAGGTCTCCGAGATCGGTAACTCCGTAGATGAAACCATCGATACCGGCCTTCAGATCACGCATGTTCGCATCGGCGATCTCCTTTTCCTCCATGAAGGACAGGTGGAACTCCGGATCCATGAGCGCAATGCCGTTTGTGGTCGCGATATAGATCGTTCCGTCTTCGCCCTCCGTAATGGCGCGGATGTGGGAGGACTTCATCCCGTCCAGCTTCCCCCAGATCTGAAGGGAGTCCTTATCCATGCAGGCGACGCCGTTGTCGTTTGTCCCGATCCACAGCCGGTCTTTGCTGTCGACATAAAGACATTTTACGCTGGTCAGACCGCCGGTGGAGTCCAGCCGCTCAAAGGTATTTCCGTCATAGCGGATCAGACCGGCGTAGCTGCCGATCCAGATAAAGCCGTCCCGGGTTTCCGCGATCGTATTTGCTTCCGAGGTCGGAAGGCCGTTTGTGTTATCGTAGAGTACCGCAGAAAAGCCCTCGCTTCTGCCGACCGGATCAACGCTCGGGACCCGGTTTTCGACACCGCTGGAGTTCAGAGATTTCGCCGGTTCTTCGGCGGAAAGCTCTATGGATGCCGGGGTAAGCATCAGGGCACAGAGAATAAGAAGGCAGAGCAGACGAAATTTTTTCATACAAACCAACCCTTTTAATGTGTGTGATAATTTATCATATCCGATCTATTTTACTAAAGAAAATTTACGGTTGTCAATCATTCCCGGCCTGAGGCAGCCATCCTGCGGTGTGAACAGGAACGGGAGAACATGAAATATTCCGAAACGTATGGTTGATTAGCGCAAAAAACGTTGGTACAATGTAGAGTAATAACCTCGAAAAGAAAGAGGGGAAAAAGATGAGTGACTGGGTCGCTGTTGTGGACGACGAAGCCTTTTGCCTTACGAATGCGAGAAAGCTTCTGGGAGAAGCGAATATGCGGGTAAGCTGCCTTCGTTCCGGCCGCGAGCTTTTAAAATTTCTGGAGAAAAAGAATCCGGATCTGATCCTTCTCGACATTGTGATGCCGGAGATGGACGGGTTCGAGACCTACCATGCCGTCCGTCAGTACGAAGCTAGGGCCGGGAAAAAGCCAACGCCCATTATCTTTCTGACCGGGGAGGACAACAGCGAAACAGAGCGGAGAGGCCTGAAGATGGGGGCGTCGGACTTTATCCGAAAGCCCTTTAACCGGGATATCCTGCTCCGGAGAGTCCATAATACAATTACGAACCAGAAGACCATCGAAAGCCTGACCGAAAAGGCCACAATGGACAGGCTGACCGGCTTTCTGAACAAGGCCAGCGGGACGACGCGGGTAAGAGAGCTCTGCAAAACGGAGAGCGGCGCGTTGATGATCCTGGATCTTGACAACTTTAAGCTTGTGAACGATATTTACGGCCACGATATGGGAGACAGGGTGCTGATGTCGTTTGCGGATATCATGCGCCACAATACCCGGTCCGAGGATGTGACCTGCCGGATCGGCGGGGATGAGTTCATGGCCTTCTTCTGCAATATTTCCAGGGAGGAGGCGGTGGCGGCTCTGACCGCGCGGCTGAATGAGCAGCTCCTGATGAATGCTGAGGAGCTGATGGGAGAGGATTTCGGACTTCCTCTCGGGATTTCGATCGGCGCTGCCTTTGTCCCGGAGCACGGAAGACGCTATGAGGAGCTTTTTCAGTGGGCGGACCACGCGCTTTATAAGGCCAAGTGCCGCGGCAAGCACGGCTATGTGATCTACGGCCAGTACGAGGAGTCGGAGAAGGCCGGAGGCGAGGATCTCCTGCGGGAGATGGAGCATGTTACGAAGATCGTGGAGGAGAGGAACGAGGGAGGCGGTGCGCTTCTTCTCGAACAGGAATCCTTTGTGATGGTATACCATTTTATCCGCCGCTTTATCAAACGCTACGGCGGGAAGACCATGAAGCTTCTTTTTTCCATGAAGGAGAAGAACCCGGAGAAGGAGGTCTTAAGAGAGGCGATGAAGTCCTTCGGGGAATCTCTGCAAAAGGTGCTGCGAAGAAGTGACATAATTCTGAGAAGCCGGTCAAATCAGTTTTTTCTAATGCTTCCCGAGCTTTCGGAGGCGGATACGGGAACCGTGATCGGACGGATCTTCGGGGACTGGGAGAAAAAGCCGGTCCATGAAGAGGTTGAGATCAAATATGTCATGGAGGCATGTTGAGATAAGAGCATGGAAAAAAACAGGGAAAGTCTGTCTTCGAAAATCTGGTCGCTGGTGCTGCTGGCGCTTCTGATCTCCAACGGCGTATTCTGCATCGCTTCTCTTATCCAGTCCAGGAAAGGGATCGAGGCGGCGACCCGGCAGAGAATGCTGGACATCGTAAACTGCGCTGCGGGCTCGGTAAACGGAGATGTGTTAAAGAGGCTGAAGGCGGAGGACCAGGACAAGCCCGGATACCGCCGGGTCTATGACGCGTTGGCGGTATACCGGGATAATGTGGAGCTGAAATATGTCTATGGGATCCGGGATGAGGGAAACGGTGTCTTTACCTTTACCGTGGATCCGTCGGAGGAGAACCACGCCGAGTTCGGCCAACAGGTCTATTATACGGATGCTCTTTATGCGGCCAGCAAGGGCGTTGCCTCTGTTTGCGAAGAGCCCTATACGGATGCGTGGGGACGGTTTTACAGCGCCTACAGCCCCGTATTCGGGTCGGATGGAAATGTGGCCGGGATCATCGCCTGCGACTTCAGCGTCCCCTGGGTCGAGCAGCAGATCGGAAGACAGACCATCTCGACGACGCTGCTCTATATTCTGGTGCTTGCGCTGACGCTGATCGCCGCCGGTATTTTCTGTTATTTCCAGATCCGGATTCTTGTAAATCCCCTGAAGCATATGACAAAGGTGGCGAAGCGCTACGAAAAGGGAGACTTCAGCGAGGAGCTGACGGTAACGGAGAGCGTCGAGGAGATCGATGAGCTCTCCCGGTCCCTGCAGTCCATGGCGGGTTCCCTGGCGGAGCAGATCAAAAAGGCGGAGCAGGCGAACGAGGCGAAGACCCGCTTCCTTGCCCATATGTCCCATGAGATCCGGACCCCGATCAACGCCGTTCTCGGCATGAACGAAATGATCTTAAGAGAGAGCAATGACGAGGCGATCCTGACCTATGCCGAAACCGTCGACGCGTCCGGGAGAACGCTGCTCAGTCTGATCAATGACATCCTGGACTTCTCCAGGATCGAGGCCGGAAAGCTGGAGATAAGGCCGGTGGAATATGATCTTTCCTATCTTGTGAACGACCTTGTGAATACGGCAAAGCCGAAGGCGGAAAAGAAGGGCCTGACGCTGGCGGTGGATCTGGACAGAAATACTCCGGCGATGCTGATCGGGGATGAGGTGCGGATCCGCCAGATCCTTACGAATATCCTGTCCAACGCATTGAAATATACCGAGCAGGGCAGCATTACCTTAGGCATCGGTTTTTCGGAGACCGGGGAGTCCGACAGCATCCTGCTTAAGGTCTTTGTCCGGGATACGGGGATCGGGATCAAACCGGCGGATATGGAAAAGCTCTATGTGGAGTTTGAGCGGTTCGATGAACAGAAGAACCACAGCATCGAGGGAACCGGCCTCGGCATGAGCATTACGCGAAATCTTCTGGAACGGATGGGGTCCTGCCTTATGGTGGAAAGTGTCTGGGGCGAGGGCTCAGTCTTCTCCTTTGTTTTGAAGCAGAAGGTGGTCAAATGGGAGCCGATCGGAAGCTACGAGGTGGCCTGCCGGGCGCTGCGCTCCGGACGGAGAAGGTATCATGTGCGGTTTAAGTCTCCGAAATCCCTGATCCTTGCCGTGGACGACAATGCGACGAATCTTCTGGTATTTAAGAATCTTCTGAAGCAGACGAAGGTCGTGATCGAGACGGCGGGAAACGGGGACGAGGGTATGCGTATGATCCGCGAAAAGAAATACGACATGATCTTCCTTGACCATATGATGCCGGGAAAGGACGGGATCGAGATCCTTCATGAAACCCGGCGCGAGGAGGAGAATCCGAACCGCGAGACCCCTGTTGTCTGCCTGACCGCGAACGCGATCGCGGGTATGCGGGAGGAATATATCTCCGAGGGCTTTGACGGTTATCTTGCGAAGCCGGTCGATCCTGCCCGTCTGGAGGAGACTTTTCTTTCGTTCCTCCCGGAGGAAAAGATCGTGCGTGTGTCGGAGAATGAAAACACCGGCGAAATGGAGGCAACCGGGAAGGAACGGGAGGCCTGTGAGGCGCTGAAGGTGCTGAACGATTTCCCGGCCATCGATCCGGTGGCGGGCCTTGCCAACAGCGGCTCCGCCAAGGCCTATCGATCGCTTTTGCTTTTGTTTTATGAGGAGATCGACAAGAATATACGCGAGCTTACCCATTTTCTGGAAAACGGGGAGCTAAAGGATTACCGGATCTGCATCCACAGCCTGAAGAGCTCGGCCAGGGTCATCGGAGCGACTATGCTCGGGGAAGAGGCACAGCTTTTGGAGGATGCGGCCAAAAACGAGAATGTGGATATCATCAACGCGCATCAGGAGAACTTCCTGAAGGCCTATGCACAGTTTAAGGAGCCGCTTTCGAAGCTGTTTGTTGAGGAAACGGATCCGCAGGATAAGCCGCTGGCGGATGCGGAACGGCTGGCACGGGTCTGCGAGGAGCTTCGGCTGGCGGCCGAGGAAATGGATTGCGACTGGCTTGACAGCGTATTAAAGGAGCTGGATCGCTTCCGGATTCCGAAGGAGGGGGAAGAATTCTTCCTGAAGATCCGGTCGGCGGTGGCCAGGTACGACTACGAAGGGGTGCTTTCGATCCTTTCCGGAGGTGGACAATAATGCCGCTGCAGAGACCCCTGTTTTTTATCAACAGCATATTGCTTGGCGTGGGGCTTGCCATGGATGCGTTTACCGTTTCGCTGGCAAACGGATTGGCAGAGCCCGATATGACGAAGAAACGCTCAGGCTTAATCGCCGGGATCTTCGGCGCCTTTCAGACAGGGATGCCTCTGCTCGGGTGGGTTTTCGTTCATTCGCTGGCATCCTTTTTTGCGGCCTTTCAGAAATTCATTCCGTGGATCTCGCTCGCTTTGCTTTTGTTTATCGGGATCAAGATGATCGTTGCAGGGATTCGGGAGAAAAACGGGGCCGGGGAGAAGCCGGCCGCCTCCATGGGCGCTCTTCTGATTCAGGGCGTCGCCACCTCCATTGATGCGCTTTCCGTCGGCTTCACTATCGCAGACTACAGCTTCCTGCCGGCGCTGATCGAGGCGCTTTTGATCGGGGCGGTAACTTTTTTTCTTTGCTTTATTGCTCTCCGGTTCGGACGGCTCTTCGGAGCCCGGCTGGCATGGCGGGCTTCGGTGGTTGGCGGGATTGTGCTCTGCGCTGTCGGGGTGGAGATCTTTGCGACGGGGCTCTTTTGATGGGGTTGGCGTCGCTCCCTCCGCGAGTCCTGATTGAAAAATCGGAAGATTTGCATTAAAATAAAAGAACCTATGGAAAGGAGTAACGGAATATGAGTAAGAGACCGACTGTATTAATGGTGCTGGACGGGTTCGGGATCAATGAGCGGACCGACGGCAACGCGATCGCCATGGCGAAAAAACCGAATCTGGATAAGCTGTTTTCGGAGAATCCCTGTGTAAAGGGCTATGCCTCCGGGCTGGCTGTGGGGCTTCCCGACGGACAGATGGGAAATTCCGAGGTGGGCCACATGAATATGGGGGCCGGACGGATCGTATATCAGGAGCTGACCCGGATCTCGAAGGAGATCGAGGACGGGGAGTTCTTTAAAAACGAGGTGCTGCTGGAGGGGATCGAAAGCGCGAAAAAGAGCGGCGGGGATGTGCATATCTACGGGCTGCTCGGCCCCGGCGGCGTCCACAGCCATCAGACCCATCTTTACGGGCTGCTGGAGCTGTGCAAACGGGAGAGCTTTGACCGGGTGTATGTGCATACCTACCTGGACGGAAGAGATACGCCGCCGTCGTCTGCGAAGGGCTTCATGGAGGAACTGGTGGCCGAGATGAAAAAGATCGGTGTCGGTACCGTCGCTTCGGTGCATGGCCGGTATTATGCGATGGACCGGGATAACCGGTGGGACCGGATCGAGAAGAGCTATGTCGCGCTTACGAAGGGCGAGGGCGTAAAGGAAACGGACCCGGTGGAGGCGCTGACCCATTCCTATGAAAACGGGGTGACCGATGAATTCGTGCTTCCGACCGTGATCGAAAAGGACGGGAAGCCCACGGCTTTGATCAAGGACGGGGATACGATCATCTTCTTTAATTTCCGGCCGGACCGCGCCAGAGAGATTACCAAGACCTTCTGTCTCGACGAGCTCGACGGCTTTGACCGGGGACCCCGGAAAAAGGTGCATTACATCTGCTTTACCGATTATGACGTGACGATCCCGAACAAGGAGGTCGCCTTCAAAAAGGTGGAGCTGAAGAATACCTTCGGCGAGTGGCTGGGTGCGCAGGGCTTAAAGCAGGCCCGGATCGCGGAGACCGAGAAATATGCCCATGTGACCTTCTTCTTCAACGGCGGCGTCGAGGAACCGAATCCGGGAGAGGACCGGATCCTTGTCAAGAGCCCCAAGGTCGCGACCTATGATCTGCAGCCGGAGATGAGCGCTCCGGAGGTCTGCGATAAGCTTTGTGAGGCGATCCGCTCCGGAAAATATGACGTGATCATCATCAACTTCGCGAATCCCGATATGGTCGGACATACCGGTGTGATTCCGGCGGCTGTGAAGGCAATCGAAGCTGTGGATGAATGTGTCGGAAAGGCCATCGCGGCGATCGACGAGGTGGGCGGCCAGATGTTCCTGTGCGCGGACCACGGAAATGCGGATCAGATGATCGACTATGAAACAGGGCTGCCGCATACTGCACATACCACAAATCCGGTTCCCTTTGTGATCTATAATTACGATCCGGCCTATACCCTGAAGGAGGGCGGAAGGCTTTGTGACATCGTACCGACGCTGATCGATATGATGGGAATGGAAAAGCCGGCTGAAATGACCGGGGAATCTCTTCTTGTGAAACGATGAAGGAGGCAGGAAATGCAGGAGTTTAAACCGGTAAAGGAAGGCAAGGTAAGAGAGATCTTTGACATCGGCGACGCGATGATCATCGTGGCGACGGACCGGATCTCCGCCTTCGATCATATCTTACGAAACAGGGTACACGGCAAGGGCGAAATTCTGACCAAGATGAGCAAATTCTGGTTTGACTATACAAAGGACCTTGTCCCGAACCACATGATCACAATCAACAACAAGGAAATGCCGCCCTATTTCCAGGCCATGATGTTCAACAACAAGAGCATGAAATGCAAAAAGCTGGACATGCTCCCGGTGGAGTGCATCGTCCGGGGCTATATTACCGGAAGCGGCTGGGAAAGCTACCAGAAAAGCGGCGAGGTCTGCGGGATCAAGCTCCCGGAGGGGCTGCAGGAATGTGAAAAGCTCCCCGAGCCCATCTATACCCCGACCACGAAGGCGGAGATCGGTCTGCATGACGAAAATCTTTCCTTTGACCAGACCGTTGCCCTTCTGAGAAAGAAGTATCCGGCAAAGGGAGCGGAGTACGCGGAGAAGATCCGGGATCTGACCGTTACGCTTTATAAGAAGTGTGCGGATTACGCCGAAGAGCGCGGGATCCTGATCGCGGATACCAAGTTCGAATTCGGTCTCGATGAATACGGAAACGTAACCCTCGGGGATGAGATCCTGACGCCCGACAGCTCCCGGTTCTGGCCCGCGGACGGGTATGAGCCCGGAAAGAGCCAGCCCTCCTACGACAAGCAGTTTGTCCGGGATTTCCTGAAGGCGAATCCCGACAGCAATTTCCTGCTTCCCGAGGAGGTGGTGCACAAAACCATCGCCAAGTACAGGGAGGCCTACAAAAAACTGACAGGAGAGGAGATCTGATGGGTACGGACCAGTATATCAGCCCGTTTTCGGAGCGTTACGCGGGGAAGGAAATGCAGCACATCTTTTCCCAGGATAAAAAGTTTCAGACCTGGCGGCGGCTGTGGATCGCCCTGGCCGAGACGGAGATGGAGCTCGGCCTTTCGGAAAACGGGAAGCCGGTGATTACCCAGGAAATGATCGACGAGCTGAAGAGCCATCAGGACGATATTAATTACGAGGTGGCAAAAAAGCGCGAGGCCGAGGTAAGGCACGATGTGATGAGCCATGTTTACGCCTACGGACAGCAGTGTCCGAAAGCGGCGGGAATCATCCACCTCGGCGCCACGAGCTGCTATGTCGGCGACAATACCGATGTGATCCTGATGAAGGAGGGGCTTGCCCTGATCCATAAAAAGCTCGTAAGCCTGATCCGGGAGCTTTCGGATTTCGCCGAAAAATACAGGGACCTTCCGACGCTCGCGTTTACCCATTTCCAGCCGGCCCAGCCTACCACGGTGGGAAAGCGCGCCACGCTCTGGATCTATGAGTTTCTGATGGATCTTGAGGACCTGGAATATGTATCCTCGACCTTGAAGCTCCTGGGCTCCAGGGGAACCACCGGTACCCAGGCCTCGTTTAAGGAACTCTTTGACAACGACCTCGAAAAGATCGACCGGATCGATCCGATGATCGCGGAGAAAATGGGCTTTGAACGCGCCGTTCCCGTATCGGGCCAGACCTATTCGAGAAAGTACGATACCAGGGTGTTGAACGTGCTTGCGGGGATCGCCTCGAGCGCCGCGAAGTTCAGCAACGACATCCGGCTCCTTCAGCATCTGAAGGAGATCGAGGAGCCGTTTGAAAAGAATCAGATCGGCTCGTCGGCGATGGCCTATAAGAGAAATCCGATGCGGAGCGAACGCATCGCTTCGTTGTCGCGGTATCTTCTGACGGATGCCCTGAATCCGGCGCTTACCGCCGCGCAGCAATGGTTCGAAAGAACGCTGGACGATTCCGCAAACCGGCGGATCTCGGTGGCGGAAGGTTTTCTCGCGGCGGACGGGATTTTGAACCTGTGTCTGAACGTGGCTCAGGGCCTCGTGGTCTACCCGAAGGTCATCGAAAAGCATCTGATGGCGGAGCTCCCGTTCATGGCCACGGAAAATATCCTGATGGATGCTGTTAAAAAGGGAGGCGACCGGCAGGCGCTTCACGAAAGGATCCGGCAGCTTTCGATGGAGGCCGGAGCAAACGTGAAACAGAAGGGTGGCGAGAACAACCTTCTTTCCCTGATTAAAGAGGACCCGGCGTTCGATCTTACGGAGGAGGAGCTCCAGAACGCGATGGATCCGAAAAGGTATATCGGGCTGTCTCCCCGACAGGTGGAGCAGTTTTTGGAAAATGAGGTAGGGCCGGTTCTGGAAAAATACGCCGATGAGCTCGGACAGACGGCGGAGATTACGGTATAGCCATGATCGATGCGGGTTCGACTCTCGAGGAACTGATCAGCCACGGGGCCTATGATGTCTTTGTGGAGGCGGGGCTTCCGCTGGCCATCCGCCATGCGAACGGGATCGGGTATCTGAACGATATCCGGCTGCAGCCGCAGGACGCCAAGGATTTTGTGGACAATCTTTATCTCCTGGCGGCGGGCAGAAACGAGGAGCGGCTGATCGTGCGCGGAAATGATGAGTTTTCCTTTTCCCTGGAGGGAGTGGCGCGGTTCCGCGTCAGCGCCTTCCGCCGGCAGGGGAGCTTTTCGGCGGTGATCCGGGCTGTCCCGTTTGCTCTTCCCACGCCGGAGGAGCTTCGGATCCCGGAGGAGGTGATGAGCCTCGCTGACCTTAAGGAAGGGCTGGTTCTCGTAACCGGCGGTCCCGGCAGCGGGAAAACGACGACGCTGGCCTGTCTTGTCCGCCGGATCAATGAAACCAGGGAGGCACATATTATTACCCTCGAGGATCCGATAGAATATGTACAGGAGCACGAAAGGAGCATCGTCAGCCAGCGTGAGATCATTACCGATACGGATGACTATCTGACCGGCTTTTGCGCAGCCATGAAGCAAAGCCCGGATGTGATCCTTACGGGAGAGCTCGAAGGAATCGAGATGATCTCGCTGGCGCTTAAGGCTGCGGAGGGTGGGATCCTTGTCCTCTCCGCGCAGCTTTCGGTACATGCGGCAGCGACGGCAGAGCGGCTGGCGGGGGCTTTCCCGGCAGACCGGAGGGAGGCCGTGATGCACAGGCTTTCGGGGGCGCTGAAGGCGGTGGTTTCGGAGGAGATGATCGTAAACGAGGTCGGGAACCGGGTCCCGCGGTTTACCGTCTGGAGGCCGTGAGCTGCTGACATGGGGTGTGAACAGTAACGATTCCCGAAAAAAATGCTTGCATGGGTGAGGGTTCAATGTTATAATACTGTGCATCGGTCGGAAAATCGGCCACAGGAGGTATACTGCCATGTCAGGCACAGAAGTTGTAAAATTGATTTTAACGATAGTCTTTGTCATTATCTGCGTATTTTTAACGATTATTATTCTTCTCCAGGAAGGACGGTCTGCCGGACTCGGAGCGATCCAGGGCGCCGCGGATACCTATTGGGGAAAGAATAAGGGACGTTCCGCCGAAGGAATGCTCGTAAAGTTTACCCGGATCGCCGTGGTCGGATTTCTTGTGATCGCCGCGGTGTTGAATATCGGGGCGCTCGGATAAGAAAGGATGCGAAAGGCTGTCGTATAGCGACAGCCTTTTTTCGTCGATTATGAAGGAAGCAAAAAAACTGATAGCAAACAACAAAAAAGCGTCCCACGACTACTTCCTCGAAGAGAGGTACGAAGCCGGGATGAGCCTGCACGGGACCGAGGTAAAGTCGGTGCGCATGGGAAAATGCAGTATCAAGGAGGCCTATGTGCATATCGAGAACGGGGAAGTGATCCTGCATGGCTGCCATATCGCGCCTTATGAAAAGGGAAATATCTTTAACCGGGATCCGCTGCGGCCGAAAAAGCTTCTGCTGCATAAGCAGGAGATCCGTAAGCTCGCTCAGAAAGTGAAGGAGGCCGGCTATACGATCGTTCCGGTTTCCGTTTATCTGAAGGGGAGCCTGGTGAAGGCGGAGATCGCTCTGGCGAAGGGAAAGAAGCTCTACGACAAGAGAGCGGATATCGCCAAAAAGGATCTGCGGCGTGAAACGGAACGTGACTTTAAGGTGAAAAACCTGTATTGAAACGGGAGCCGCCGTGGGATAAAATAGGGATAGCAAATATGCTGCGGGAGGAACGTCCATGAAGCTGAAATTCGTAAAGATGCAGGGCTGCGGAAACGATTATGTATATGTGGATTGTACCGGAAAGGATCTTCATGATGAGGATAAGCTGGCGAAGCGGCTGAGTGACCGCCATTTCGGTATCGGCTCCGACGGCCTGATCCTGATTCGGAAATCGAATCGCGCGGATTTTAAAATGAGTATGTACAACGCCGACGGCTCCGAGGGGAAAATGTGCGGAAACGGAATCCGCTGTGTCGGGAAGTATGTTTATGACCATGGCCTTACGGCAAAGAACAAGCTGACCATCGAAACCCTCTCCGGGATCAAGAACCTCGACCTTACGATAAAGAACGGGTCCGTGGTCTCGGCCAGAGTGGATATGGGAAAGCCGGAGCTTACGCCGGAAAAGATCCCGGTTCTGGCGCCGGAGGGGGCGACGCGGGTCGTCGGGGAGGTCCTTCAGATGGACGATGAAACCTCCGGCGAGGTGACCTGCATCTCCATGGGAAACCCCCATTGCGTTCTGTTTGTCGAGGATGTGGACGAGCTGATTCTGCCCGAGATCGGGCCTGCCTTTGAAAACCATGAGGTCTTTCCGGAACGGGTCAATACGGAGTTTGTACAGGTGCTCTCCGAAAACGAAATAAAGGTAAGGGTCTGGGAACGGGGCTCGGGAGAAACGCTGGCCTGCGGGACCGGGGCCTGCGCCGCGGCGGTGGCGTCGGTATTGAACGGCCAGACCGGAAGGGGTGTTAAGGTCCATCTTCCCGGCGGCGTTCTGGATATTGAATATGACCAGGCAAAGGACAGAGTATATATGACGGGACCGGCGGTTACGGTCTTCTCGGGAGAGATCGAGATATGAAGCTGGAAAAGCTGATTGAGCGTCTGGAGCTGAAAAATCCACCGGAGAATAAGGAGATCGAGATCCGGCGGCTGATCTATGATTCCCGGAAAGTGCGGGAGGGTGATCTTTTCGTCTGCATTGCCGGAGCGAATTTCGACGCCCATGATAAGGCCGAAGAGGTAGCAAGGGCCGGGGCGGCTGTGATCGTGGCCGAGAGGGAGATTACGGTTCCTGCGGATTCGGCCTGTACGGTTTTGTACGTAAAGGATACGAGAGAGGCGCTGTCGCTGCTTTCGGCGGCCTGGTTTGACTATCCCGCCGAGCGTATCAAAACGATTGCCGTGACCGGGACGAAGGGAAAGACCAGTACGACCTATATGATCCGGGATATCCTGGAAAGCGTCGGGATCCGGTGCGGACTGATCGGAACCATCGAGACCATCGCCGGAACGCTTCGTAAGCCGAACCTGAATACCACGCCGGAATCCTATGAGATCCAGGAGGCCTTCGATACCATGGTAAAGAGCGGTATGGAGGCGGTGGTGATGGAGGTATCCTCCCAGGGTCTGATGCTGAAGCGGGTTTACGGGATAACCTTTGATTATGCCTGCTTTACGAACCTTTCGCCGGACCATATCGGGCCGAACGAGCATAAGGATTTCGAGGACTATAAATTCTGGAAAAGACAGCTCTTTCTGCAGAGCAAAACCGGGATATTTAACGCAGATGATCCTTTTTGGAAGGAAATGGCCGAGGGCGCGCCCTGCATAAGGGAAACCTTCGGATTTGCCGAGGAGGCGGATTACCGGGCTTCGGATATGACGCTTTTTTCCGGAAAGGGGTTTCTCGGAACCAGATACCGGATCAGCGGGAAGGCCGAGGCCGAGATCGAGCTGCACGTGCCCGGGAGCTTTTCGGTACATAATTCGCTGATGGCGCTTGCGGTCAGCCTCCATTTTACCGACAACATGAAGCGGATCAAAGAAGCGCTTTTAAACGTCCGGATCAAGGGACGGGTGGAGATCATCCCGGTAAAAGAGGAATATACGGTGATGATCGATTACGCGCATAATGCCGTTGCGCTGGAGAGTCTTTTAAAGACGATCCGGGAGTACCGGCCGAAGCGGATCGTAACGCTGTTCGGCTGCGGTGGAAACCGGGACAGAAACCGCCGGTTTGAAATGGGAGAGGTGAGCTCGAGGCTTTCCGACCTTTCCATCGTAACCTCGGATAATCCGAGGAAGGAGGAGCCGGAGGCGATCATAGAGGATATTCTGACCGGGGTAAAAAAGGCGGATGGAAAATACATCGCCATTACGGACCGCCGGGAAGCGATCCGCTATGCACTGGAAAACGGGCAGGAGGGTGATGTGATCATCCTCGCCGGCAAGGGCCACGAGGACTACCAGGAGATCAACGGAAAGAAGTATCCGATGGATGAAAGGGTTATTATCCGGGAGATTAAGAATTCCTGGAAATGAGCCGATAAAGAATCAGGAGAGGAGGACAAGAGAATGCCAACAAATGAGAAAGAGTATAATGGTTATTTGCTGGATCAGCTTCATGCCCTGCAGCGGTTGGAAAAGATTGCAAAGAAAAACAACTATACAGAGATGCTGGAGGCAATTGCGGAGGAAATGCGATTTGTGAATGAAAAGCTGTACCAGAGTCCTCCGATGACAAGAGAGTAATTCTTAGGAAACGCTGATTCAATCAGCGTTTCCCTAAGGGCCAGTAAAGGTTTCGACAGGTATCCCGAAGCTGGAGAAGCGAGCCGCAGGCGATGCGTTAAATCGCAAACCTAAAATTAAACGCTAAGAACAATAATGTTGTAGCGTTTCGTGGCCAGGCTGCCTTAGCAGCTTAAGCGCGAAACCGCCGCCTCGATGCGGCATGTCCGACCCGACGCACCTGCACGCCGGGACCCGGGCATCATCCTTGCAGGAAACGACACCGGGTAAGCTTTGCCCCGGCGGGCGTATTATGAAGCTACCGAAGAGGTGATTTTGTTTCTTTGTATCCTCCGAGGGAATCTCAAAAAGGAACTAAGCTCGTAGAAGGACAGGGGACGGATATTTGGACACGGGTTCGATTCCCGTCTGGTCCACTATACCGTGTTTTGACGAACACCTATCCAACCTATCTATAAAGGTGTACAAAACACGCATTTACCTAATTTGTGGCTTTCGTAACCCATACGAGGCAGAGTCCGAAAAATGGAAGAATACAATTCAGCTATCGATCGGAGGAGTCAGAAAATGGGTTAAGAGGGCATACGGGCTTGATATCAGCAAATCAAGTGTTTGTTCCGTAAGAGACAAATGTGGGGCTGATAAGCTTGAAATAGGTGCCGGAAAGATAGTTCCTTCATTGAAGAGTAAAAAGGAACTGGCAGTGCTTGAAGCTTTTAAGGTTTTAGGATTTTTTGCAGGAAAAGAAGAGCAGGGGGCTTGATCCTCTCCTTTAATTATTTATGTCACAAAAAAATTCCCACAGAACATGAATCATGTCTGTGGGGAAAGCTTTTATCTCTGGAAGAGTGTCTTCATGTAACCAGATTTATATACGAAGGTGATTTTATCTGGTATACTACCAAACGCGAGTTGATGCTTGAAAACAACGTCAAAATTCATTAACTCTAAAAAGAATCTGGCTCTGTAATCGTCATGCTGATATTTCAGAATGACATTTTCATTATATTTTGAAGTTTTCTTAAGGTGTTCAAACAAATGATGATATATTCTCCTATGTGAGTTTATAATGCAATACATATCTAATTGCAGATCCAGAAGTGAATCATCTTTACCTATTGTGATCTCATCAATAATATCATTGATATGTACAATGATGTCCGAAACCATATTTAATGTAGCAATGATATCAGCCAAGGCACTCATAACTTCCTGAGTTTCATCATCCTTGAATAATTCTTCATAATCAATAATTCTTTCCATCTTAATGGGATTAGCAAATAACATGTTGTTTTTAGATAATTCCACCCTGTAATAGAATTTGAGCCAATTTAGCTGCGATAATACAGCGGATTCTATTCTTGTAATATCTTCGTCCGAGAGTGGTCTTATGGTACATTTATACGAACACAACGTTTTTTCCTGCTCCAAAACAAAACTCAAATGTTCTTGAAGCTGTTCGACGTTTTCTTTCATGGCATACAAGAGATCCATTAGCTTTTTCATGTACCCCAACCCGCCTTTACTATCCTTCTTGTGCTGTATGTTCTTTCTCAGACAATCAATCGAGCTAATTAATTCATCTGAATCAACAACACTACCGAGTGCATGTGCTAAAACAAGCATTTTTTTTAGTGAATTGAATCTTTTTGTCATAGTTTTTTCTCCTTTTTATCTATGAATTATTTTTCCTTGAGTACCGTTCTTGGTACGCCTATATAATAACGCATATATTGATATACCTGAAATATACTGTTGCTTGAAAAAACAATATGTGTATGGTATATTAGAATATACCTTTGGGTAGGAGGAGAATACTTATGCGGAAAAATATGAGAAGTGAAAGTGAGAAATTCAAAAAAGCATTTAAGAGCAACTTTAATAAACTTTGCACTTTGTACGTAGAAGATGAAAGCAATAACGCCAATAGCTATGTTGCAGTATATAACGATATCCAAGATTATTGTGAACGGACAAAAATGAATGGTTTCGCTGAGATTACGTTTAAAAAATGGCTTGCCGGTGAAGTCATTCCTGATTCATACTTCATTTGTTTACTTTGTGAGTTCTTTGGTTGTGATGCTAATTATCTTTTTGATATAGACTCAATTGATGTTAAAGCCGGTCCAAACCAATCTCTAAACAAGGCTGAAAAATATATATATGACAATTACGGGCTTGATCGGGAAACAATGAATTTTTTCAAAGAATATAAAAACTGCGGAATTGATTCTTCCGATGATAGAGATGCAGCTCATTTGGCAGAAAGTAGTGAAAAGAGTTTTTCGTCATTATTTAATTTGCTTATTCACGAATCACCATGGACCATCAGCTCTCTGCTTCAAATCTTATATGCAAAAAGGCTTGATCTGAGTTCATATGGGTTCCCTGAGATAGATGTGATTTTGAAATCTAACCCAGATTTCTCCGGTATATCCAGACATTTAGTTCAGGGTTTTGACATAGATGTTGCGATATCAGTTTTTTCCATTCGACTTAAACAATTACTTAGTGATCCTAATTATGTGCCGTGCCAAACAAATTCTATAGAAACATATGATGCTAAATTGCTTACACCTGGGGCAGTTGACAAATTTATATCCGAATTATTGTCCTCAAGACTCAAAAACCTTAATGCTGAAATAAACGAGCTGACAAGTCTAATTGCAAAGGACCCCTCTGAAAAATAAAAAAATCCGCTATCAGGTCTTTCTGATAGCGGATTATATATTACACAAAAAACTTAAATTGATACTAACGTGGATCATCAGAATCAACAGACTTTTTTCTGCGAACGCGAATTGGTACTACAATGAATCCATCTTCATCTCGGTGAACACCAGGGGTTTTTGAAGCAAACGCTTCGAAAACCGCGTCTTTGAATTTCTGTTCTGCCTCTTCGTTTGTCATTTCTTTTTTTGTCTCGTCGTTCATAATTTGATTTCCTTTCATATACGCATTCTATAACAAATGCCTTGTAATGCCTTGGTCTATAGGATTCGGCTTGCTTCGTTGTGGTTATTTAGCATATATTCGTGTAATAATCGCACTGTAAGGCTGAAGAGATCCAAAGACTGCGCTGCTTTTCCAGTTTTTGGGTCGTAAAACAATAGGCTTAGGCGAGATGCTACAGCAAGAAGCTTATCGTATTCGGGGTCACTTAGCTGATCAAACTCGTGATTTGTAGCGGCGTCGGCAAAGGCCACAGCGGGATTGGCAACTATAAGCCGAGAACTCATCCGGGCGAGCTCGTTTTTATCCTCATTTGCACCAGGCACGATATGAATTGTCTTCGGAAGGTAGAACTTATCGATCTGATATCGAATCTCCATTATTTATCACATCCTTTCTTGTGCGAATATTCGCGTATAGCATCAATTGGGGTCATATCATAATTATCCCAAAATCGACGCTTGCGATACTTTTCGGCTAAAAACGTAGTGGAGAAGTTTGATGGTAATATCCAAGAAAAAAGCAAAGGAAAAAGAAGGAAATACAATTCATAACCTAAGAGTATGTTCCTTTCCACGCAGGTTCCGCTTGTGATCTTTTGGCAGATTATGTTTTTGTGCTCGGCAAGATCTGTAATTGGTTCCAAAGCCTGAAGGATGAAATCAACTAAGGATTTTATGGTATCACTTGGATCAATAGCTGCCTTTTGCAGTAGTCCGGAAAGAGTAGATAACTTATTTGAATCTTCAATCTGATTATCAGCAGCAATAGAAGAGAGAATGGTTTGGATCTTCAAATCATAAAACCTTTTTACATCTTCATTGAAGGAGTAGGCTCTGTCCAGAAGTTTTATTATATTTCTCGCAGCAAGCATCTCATAATACGCGCTGATATCGAAAGCGTTACCTTTGGTGATTATTTCTTCAAGACTTGCACCAATCTGGATAAGGTCCAGAATTGGCATAGGCGGGTAACAAAGCTTGAAGTGACTTATTCCAAAATCAATCGGAATCCACCGTAGCTTATTGAGAACATATTTCTTAAAACCACGAGGCGAAAGGTCTTCTACATGGGTATTACCAAATGCCAACATAATATTGGCAAGTTCCTGCTCAGGTGTAGTAAGAAAAGGATTCATATACAGTATCTCCTTACTTGATCACAATTTCCTTTATATCGGGGTTTTCAAATATAGCTGAATCAATTTGCTCAATCAGTTCGTTTCTGACATGCCGGACGCCGGTGTTGCTTTCATAGCAATCCTTTACGTATTGATTCATCTTTTTTGGAGGAATCTTTATTGATAGCCCTAGTTCCTGTTCCAATTGTGTAGCCGGACTATATTTTGGATTGCTGAGTATCTGCCGATAATCCTCCTCTGTGAAATTTGGACTTACGAAAATACGGTTGATTCTGCCGATTAACTCCGGGTAACTCCGCAGATGTTCGAGAATCATTTCTTTGGTGATCTGCTTTCTGTGTCTTCCAGTATTATTAACCATCTCTGCACAAAACCCTATAGGTTTACTTCGGGGAACGGCATCTGTAAGATTTGAAAAAGAACCGATCAAAATAAAAAATAGATTCTTGGGGTTGATCCAATATGGTTTATCATCTGCACCGGCGTTTATGGATGCATCCTTGTCATCGAAGAGCAGTAGAAGTTCCGGTATAAGGCTTGTTTCAGACCATCCGTTCATGCCCTTTTCGAGAAGCCTGTTGAATTCGTCTAACACTAAAAATGAAACGGTGGATCCGGATGTGTCAACCTTATTCAGTATGGTTGTAAGGTGATTGGACCCCTTATAGCCGGATGCTGTAATGGAGCTGGCATCGGCTTTCACCAATGGAACTATTTTCGATAATTCGGATATCAGAAAGGATTTTCCTGTTCCGCTTTCGGCGGCGATGAGGATGACCTTCTCTGATCTGATGCCTTTAAGGGCTTTATAAACAAATACGGAGAGACCACGCTTGACTTCTTCCATACCATATACCGTTTTATCCAGATGCCTATAAATCTCTTGAGCGGTTAGCGTTTCTAATCCGCTGTATTCCTTTTGGGGTATATAATCGTCTGCATAAAAATCCGGCTCATCCAGATCGTCGTATAAACTGCTGTGATATGACATAACAGGTCTCCTTTCAGAAAAAATATGTAAAAGAGCCAAGACGGTGGTGCCGTCCTGGCTCTGTATAGGGTTAAGCTGCTATGACGAGATTATGATTATCGTAATCGTAACGATACACATGATCGCTTAGCTGCTCCTCTTTGGCTACCTGCGTAGCATTGACTTCGCGAACCATGGATACAAGTGAGTCAACTTCCATGTCGGGTCTATTAGGGACAATAAGGGCCTCGTGAATCGAACTTGGGAGGAGATAGTAGTCCTTGCCGACTTTATCTGCGATCATATCCATTACAGAGGGACATAACAGCATCGAAGCTCCATTAATCTTATTCTTGTTGCTGAGTACGAACATCATGTCATCAGCTGCACAAAAGGCATCTGCAGGAACGTTATTGCTCATTATCTCAGAGAGGACTTCAAACATGGTGCAGAATCTTGCGTTCGAAGCCATATTTCGGATAGCGGTCTGATGAAGTTCCTCTACGGATACTCCATATTGAGAAAGCAAATAATCAGATATAACCGTGGTCATACTACCGCATTCATCAGTTCCGAGATCGATGTAGTAGATAGCGGATAAATCTGCGAATTCGCTGTGTGGTTTACTTTTGAGGTATTCTGCGTTCTGCTCAGAGTTGATGAGTTTGATATTGATTTTATCCTTGACTGAGTCAAAATCAGTGATTGCTGTAACATCGAAACCGACGGGGCCGGAATGCTTCTGGCGTATCTTTGCAATATCTGTCAGGATATCTTCAAGGGCATGGCCATCTCTGTAGTCTTCGTAGAACTGATTCAGATAGATGTTTGGACAGATACTTTCGCCCTCGTGACGGATAGTTAAGCCGTCAAGATGCAAGGAATTGTTTTTTAGGACTGAGTTGATAGATACTGTTGCGTTGCTGAAATCTGCGGGCAGATAATCTTTGATTTTTGATGTTACAGCTTCTTTGAATTCATTGTAATTTAGCATGCGCATGCTCCTTTCATTAAATGGCGATGGTTCGCAGATATTCTTGACGGCTTTCTAAGATTGCGGACAGAATACTTCGATTGAACATAGGGGTTCTTTGGTATGTATTGTCATCCTTTTGAATACTCACGTTTCGCACATGTTCGGGATCGCCGAGGGAAATATTCATTCGTCCTTCGATGGCCATGCCTTTTCGGGTAGTGCTCGGGGTTAATGCTTCGGAAGGCAAAACGCAAGATGCCCAGTTCTTTTTCCATAAAAATGAATAAGACGCAAATTCACTTCCGTCTTCATTTTTGTGTTTATGAATTAGGGATGTTGGATAATTTCTGATCTCAACGACAGAGTTGGTTTCGAGTTTTGCTTTAGCCATGATGATTGTCACCTCCTTTTGGGGAAAAGTGGAGGCAGCTATTAGCTGCCCGGATTCTATGACCTATTGACATGAGGGGGACACGTGATAGGCTTTCTGCCTACAGCAAACAAGCCCTATGGGGTGGGATGCCCTTTTGCCAAAGAATCACGTGGACCAGGAGGCTCGTGTCAATAGGTCGATTTGGCTATGAACACAAACGGTTTGACTTCGCGGTGAGATAGTCCATTGCTGTGAAGTTGAAGTTAAACTCTTGTTTCATAGCAGGTATAGTGATACAATTGAAATTGGCGTTTTATACGCATTTTATGATAAAACCGAGTGTTCAGTTCAATAATTGAGGAGTCTGGCATGGTAGTAAGTTATAAGAAATT
>JAFSXN010000198.1 GCA_017444015.1 Lachnospiraceae bacterium
GCACTTGGCTGGGAAGCCCCTGTAGTTGCCGCATAAGCTTTCTGCCAGACTCATAATACTTGATAAAAGCTTGTTAAAGAGCTTGTGGTGATGTTTTGCGCTTTTTTGGCTACCCGGGAGATTTTGTTTCAGAGTAAAGGTTAGTAAAGATGAAAAAAAACAATCCATTTACTCTTTCCTTCGGGGAACTCCCCAGGGAGTACATTTCAAGATATGACCAGCAGGATGAAATAGTCAGTAAAAAAAGGCGTTATTACTGCTGTGCGGCACGGATATATAGAGCTTGCCCTGCCGAGATTCAAAAACGTTGTTGCGGAGTATGAGTAAGGGAGAATGGTAACCTGTTCACAAAATGTTCACAAAAATTATTAGCACTCACTCTTGACGAGTGCTAATAATCGTGATATAAATATAATCGTCAAGAGAAAAAAAACAAAGAACCGTTCGAAGATCTTTAAAGTTTCCTCTTCGACCTGATCGTCCGAAAGAAACTAAAAAGTGATTCGAACCGCTTATAAAAAGGAGGGATTATTATGTTGATGCCTAGAATTTGGGGAGAAGATTTATTTGATGATTTATTCGATTATCCGGTATTCAGAGCGCCTGCTGCCGAAAACCATCCGCAGAAGACCATGGATGTTATGAAGACCGACGTCAAGGAGCACGAAAACGGCTTCGAGCTTGCCATCAACCTTCCGGGATATGACAAGAAGAACGTTACCGCGGAGCTGAAAGACGGCTTTCTTACCGTGACCGCTGAGACGAATACCGAGAACAATGAAAAGGATGAGAAAGGAAAGTACATCCGCAGAGAGCGCTACTACGGCTCCTGCAAGAGAAGCTTCTACGTCGGCGAGGATGTCACCGAGGAGGATATCAAGGCGAAGTTCGAAAACGGCGTCTTAAAGATCGACATTCCGAAGATCGAGGCTAAGCCCAAGGTCGAGGAAAAGAAACTGATCGCGATCGAAGGATAACGCGACGAAACCAAAACCTGAAACGCATAAACCTTTAAAAATCAGCCGGCGGAGCACCCGCCGGCTGAGTCTTTTCCGCTAAGGCTGTCCGAGGCCCACAACTCCGAAACTAAGCCCGTTTTTCTACTTTTCTGAATCTACTCCTAACAGCTTATCGACCGCGCCGACCAAAAGCCCGATCTCCGGCTTCGTCAGCTGCGCGTCGGCTCCTAACTGCTCTCCCTTCCGCTTCATATCATCATTGATCATCGAGGAGAAGATCACGACAATGATCTGCTTCGTCCTTTCATCTTCCTTAACCAGACGGGTCAGGCGATGGCCGTCCATCTTCGGCATCTCGATATCCGTGATCAGACACTGGACGTGCTCCTCAAGGGTCCCCTGGTCGCGCCACTCCGTGATCAGATTCCATGCCTCCTGCCCGTTTTCGGTATGCGTCAGATTCGTATATCCGGCCTTCTCCAACGACTGGACGATCATTTTATTTAACAGCACCGAATCCTCCGCGACAAGGATCGGCACGTCGATCCTGCTCCTTCCCTCCAACTCATCCACATCGTGGACCTTTAAGCCGGTCTCCGGATTGATCTCCGTAACAATCTTTTCAAAGTCCAGAATGATGACCAGCTGATCATCGTGCTTTACGATCCCTGTAGACAGGCCGTTTTCCTGCGAGCCAACAGATTCCGAAGGCTTCATGATATCGCTCCAGGAAACCCGCCGTATCCCTTTCACCGAATCGACGTGAAAGGCCATATCCAGGGCATTAAAGTTCGTTGTGATAAACAATCCTCCCGGCTCCGAATGTCCGATCTGAAGGCAGCTTTTTAAGTCGACCGCCGTGATCATCCGATCTCTCGGCATAAAGATACCCTCGATGCTCGGATGGGAATTCGGGACAGGTGTGATCGGCTGATAAGTAATGATCTCCTTGACCTTCGCCACATTGATGCCGTAGCAGCGATCCGCCACCAGAAATTCCAGTATCTCCAGTTCATTTGTTCCGTTTTCCAGTAAAATACCTGTATCCAAGCGTCCTTCCTCTCTTTCTGTAATATATACTCATTAACGTAAATCACTGCCGTTACGTAAGCTGTAAACGAGCAAACGCCCCGGCCCACAATGGCGCCTTGTTATTTCACCGTCGTGATATCCATTCCGAACCATTTCGTCGACAGCTTCGCCAGGCTCCCGTCTGTCTTCATCTCCTTTAGGATCTCCTGTACCCTGTCTCTCAGTGCCGAATCTGTCTTCCGAAAGCCCACGGCAAATTCCTCGGTCGCAAGAGCCCCCGGCAGAAGATAATAATCCTTGTCGTTTTCCGCGATATAGTAATAAACAAAGACCGAATCCAAAAGCACCGAATCCAGCTTTCCAAGCTCCATCTGCTCTAACAGCTCGACATTGTTATCAAGCACCGTCAGCTCGCAGCCCCCAGACAGCTCAGAAGCGGCAAAAACATCCTCCGCGCTCGACCCCTTCTGTATCCCGACCCTCTTTCCGTAAAGCTCTCCGGCCGACTTGATCCCGCTGTTTCTTGCCACAACAAAGACGATCTCATTGATCATATAGGGCTCCGACAGATTCCACATCTCTGCCCGGGCCGGATTCACGGACAGCCCGTTCCAGATACAGTCGATCCTGCCCTCCGAAAGCTCATTCTCCTTTTCATCCCAGTTGATCGGCTTCTTTACTAACGTAACGCCAAGCCTTTTGCAGACCTCCTCTGCTGTCTTAACATCAAAGCCCGTGATCTCGCCGGAATCGTCGATAAAACCCATCGGCGGGAAGTGATCGTCAAGCCCCAGGACCAGCTCCTTCTTCTCAAGCACCTTCTGTAAAGAATCGTCCGACTGATCTGTCTGAGCTTTCGGCGCCGCGCAGGAAACACAGAGCAGAAGCAGTGTCAGGATGAAAAGTCCGGCCGCCAGACGTTTTCTGTAATTGCTGTTCAAGAATCTTCCCTTTCTTCCGTTTCAGGCAGGAGTTCCGCAAGCTGATCGTAATCGAGATTATCCGCCGCAAAAAACAGCTTCTTTACCCGATCCCTCTCTTCTTTTGGAATCCGGTAGCTTTTCAGACCCTCGACCTCCTCCAGCACGATGTCGGTCTGCCATTCCTTCAGGTTTTCACGGATCTGCGCATAAACAGAATACAGCTCCTTCAAGGCGATCTCAGGAAGTCCCTCTTCGTCTCGACCCTCCTCAGCCGCAAGCGGCTCCAGCTGTTTTCCTAACATAAGGACCGCCTGAAAAAACTCCGGAGCGCCGTCCCTCAGTCTCTCCGCTTCGCCCTCCTTGCCTGCGTTCTCTAATTCCTGCGCCATCTCGCCAAGCCTTTCGGCTCCGATGACCCGCGAGGAGCTCTTCAAAGCATGGATCTTGATCGTAGCGTTTTTAATATCTCCCTCCGCCAAATAGCCCTCAACCTCACTCACGGATTTTTCAGCCATTTCAGCATACAGCCGCAGCGTGTTGAGATACGCCTCCGTCGAGCCGCAATAAGCGATGCCCCGTCCGATATCCAGCTCATGTAACGCCAGAACAAACGGCGGGATAGTGTTTGCCTTAACGTTTTTTGCTTCCTCCTCATCCGTAAGGAGCCTTTCCACCTTCTCCCTCGGAAGATAGGAGACCAGCAGCTCCTCTAACTTTATGGGATCGACGGGCTTGCTCATATAATCGTCGAACCCCTCCCGGATATAGCTCTCCCTTGCTCCGGCGATAGCGTTTGCGCTGAGACAGACGATGGGGGTATGGTGGTTCAGACTTCCCGGTGACGTACGGATCTCTCCCAGGGTCTCGATCCCGTCCTTGCCCGGCATCATATGATCCAAAAAGATAATATCATATTTTTTCAGCTTCGTCTTCCCAATCGCACCGTCACCACTGTCCGCGGTATCGATAAGCACCCTGGTCCGTTTCAGAAGACCCGTGATCACATCCAGATTCATGGGCGTATCGTCCACAACCAGCACCTGCGCTGACGGAGCGATAAACCGCCCTTGGGACCGGTCACGAACTCCCCCGGTATCCGACAGCTCTGCTTTCTTCTCCCCAGCAAAGGCTTCCGTTTTGCCCTCTGCCGTATCTTCCGAAGCCCCTTCCTGCTCCCGCCTGGAATAATTTAATATCCCGTCTACGATATCTAAAAGAGAGACTCCGGCTTTACGGATATTCTCGGCATAGACGGAAACCATTTCTCCCTCGGGGTCTCTGAGGATCATTTCATTCATGCCCATAATGGCATTGATCGGCGTCCGGATCTCATGGGACATATTGGCAAGGAACTCTGTTTTTGCGGCATTTGCGGCCGCTTCCTTCTCAGACCGTATCTCCGAGAGCCTTGCTTCCCTGCTCTTCTTCTCCGAACGGATCACAAGAAAAAGAATGGCAGAAACCATTAAGACAGAGGTAAGAACCGTAAACAGCACCAGGATCCGGAGCTGCCTGAACTCCTGTGTGGCATCCAGGACGGAGATACTGATCCAGTCATTCTTAAGGGGCATTACATAGATCATATATTCCGCGCCGTCGTATTTCAGGCTGAAAAAGCTGTCCTCCGACGATCGGATCAGCCCATAGATCCTGCCTCCTAAGGTATCCGTTTCCTCCTCGTAGCTGTGCCCGATCTGGGATCTGTCCGAATGAGCGATCACAAGGCCCCTGCGGTTCAAAACGATCTCAGTACAGGTCTCATCCTCTCCGGCAAGCTCCTCCGTGACCGCCTGCAGCCGATCCAGTGAAAAGTCGATGCCGACCACGCTTTTCGCGTCACAGAGGGTCTTGACAAGGGCAACCATCATCGTCCCCGTATCCAGATCCATATAAGGGTCGACGACCGTGATCCTTCCGCTGTTTGCCTTTGCCTGAATGTACCAGGGACGTTTCGTGGCATCATACCCCTCCTCCGGCTTCCAGCCCGAGCCATCCATATATTCGCCGTTAATGAACCCGTAGATACCGGTAGTTCCGTTGATCAGGGCATCATTCACAGCGATCGTCTGATTTACGAGATAATCGAGCACTTCCTCAGAGGATCTGCTGTCACGGATCATATTATCCAGCGTATAGCTCGAAACCCGGATGATATCATAGCTTGTGGACAGCTGCCTGTCGATCTCCTCCGAGGACTGGATCGTTTTCAGACGGCCGTTTTGGATGATATTTTCCCGGGTCTCAAAATACAGTCTGCGGTAGTACAGGATGATGACACAGAGAAAAAAGGCGACAAGAGCTACGGCTCCGATCACGCTCCAAAAAGAAGCAGATGTCCGCCCGTTTGTTCCCTTTAAGCTCTCTTTCCTCCTCCGCTCCTCCATAGTTCTCCCGGTCTCTTCTCTTCAATCCTTCCTGGACAGCAAATAATAATGCGGAATGATATCCTCGTAGTGCCCGTCCTTCATAAGAAAGCCCCCGGGGATCACGCCGAGCTTTACAAAGCCCAGCTTTTTGTACAGGGCAAGGGCAGCCGTATTCGTCGCAACCACAGCGTTGAACTGAAGGATCCGAAAGTCAAGCTCCCCTGCCTTTTTGATACAGTGCTTGACCAACGCTTCCCCGACGCGCATTCCCCTTGCGCTCCGATCTACCGCGTAGCTTGCGTTGCAGATATGTCCGCAGCGTCCGACATTATTGGGATGCAGGATATAGAGCCCGACGATCCTTCCGTCCCCGTCACAGGCAAGCCCTGTAAAGGACTGGCTCTTAAAAAACTCCGTTCCCGTTGTTTCGCCTAAAAGCTCCAGCTGCGGAAAGGCAACCCCATCCTCAACGACCTGGTTCCATATCCGGTTCGCTTCAATAACATCGTTATTTGTAAATTCCCTGATCTGAATCTCCATTGTAATCCTGCTTTCCTATCATGTCTCTGATTTCTTGCCCTGCTTCTCTGAACCCTTGATCCGGCTCAATGTTTCTATGCTTATTCGTCCTTACAGACCTGATTCGACGCAATAACGGAGCATGCCCTGTCAAAGCGCAGCTCCTCCCTGTCCTTTGTCCGTACAACGCCGCCCGCCTCTGTAACGATCAGGCTTCCCGCGGCAAAATCCCATGGCTGAAGTCGTAACTCACAGAAAAGCTCCGCTCTTCCCACCGCAACGTTGCACAGGTCAATCGCCGCCGAGCCGGTCCTTCGAATGTCGATACACTGCTTGAAATAGTGAAACGCCATTTTAAAGGACTCTTCATGCAGCTCCGGATAATAAGGCGCCGTTCCGACGATCACTAACCCTTCCGAAAGCGGTTTATCGGAAACATGTATGCGCTTTTTATTCAGGTACGCGCCCTCTCCGGCCTGTGCGGAAAACATCTCATCGGGATAGGGGTTATAGATGACTCCCCCATATTGCTTCCCGTCCTTTAATAGCCCGATGGAAACCGCGCTGGCCCTGTAATCCTTGATAAAATTACTCGTTCCGTCGATCGGATCTACAATAAAGGCATAGCCCTCCCGGTACACAGCTTCGTGGACCTCCTCCTCTTCCCCGACGAAGGCTGCCCCGGGAAGAAGCTCCAATAGCTCTTTTTTCAGGATCTCCTGCACCTTCTTATCATGCTTGGTTACAAAATTCGCATGGCCCTCCTTGCTGATCACGTCTCCGCCCCTGCTCCGGTCCACGTTTAAGATATATTCTCCGCATTTTCGCGCGATCTCTTCGATCTGTCCGATGATCTGGTCCATTATGATTCCTTCCTTTTTGTTTTTATTTGGCAACGCAGGCTCAGACTGTTTCGCTAAAAAACTCTCTCCGAACTCAGATGATATAAAACCACCCATCCCCGTCAAAGTCTCTGCTCTCGATCACCTTTCCCGCCTCTTTATCCACACCGTACTTAAACTCCTGATTCCGAACGCTGATCCTTGCGCCGTCCGGAACAGAGCTTGTGATAAAGGCGTTTCCTCCGATCACCGCATCCTTTCCGACGACGGTCTCGCCTCCGAGGATCGAGGCTCCGGAGTAAATCGTCACATTATCGCCGATGGTCGGGTGTCTCCGCTTGTTCCGAAGCGCCTGCCCTCCCCTGGTCGACAGACCGCCGAGCGTGACGCCCTGATAGAGCTTGACGTGTTCGCCGATGATCGTCGTCTCTCCGATCACAACGCCGGTTCCGTGGTCAATAAAGAAATACTTCCCTATGGTCGCGCCTGGATGAATATCAATTCCTGTCACGCCATGCGCGTACTCCGCCATCATCCGCGGAATGATCGGAACATCGAGGATATGAAGCTCGTGCGCGATCCGGTAGACAAAAACGGCATAGACTCCCGGGTAGGAAAAAACGATCTCATCCGTATTAAAGGCGGCAGGATCCCCCTCAAAGCCCGCCTGGACATCCGTCTCGATGATCTCACGAAGTCCCGGAAGCCTCTGCATAAACTGCAGCGTGATCCCCTCGGCCTTCTGGTTGATGTCCTGATCGCAGGGACCGTTCCGGTCTCCCAGATTATCAAGAACGATGGCAATCTGCTTCGTCAGATTGAACATCACATCCTCAACCAACATGGACACCTTATTTCGCACCGTATAGATCTTATAGACATCGTTCCTGAAATAGCCCGGAAATACGATCTTCTGCAGCTTATTCAGGATTTCGACCAGAACCTCCTTCTTCGGCTGGTCAAAGCTCTTGATCTCATCGATGGTCTTATCCCCGTTATAATCCGTCAGCAGAGCATCGACGATACTGTTTACCTCATTCTCTAATTTATACGACATATCTTCTCATCCTATCGCTTCACTTGTAACTGCCTGCGCCAAAGCCTCCGGTTCCATAGCCTCCGCCGCCTTCATCATCAGCGCGCACTCGATCCTCTTTTTGAAAAGCTCACACCCCAGCTCATAGACTCCGTGAATATTTCCCGCCGCGTGCAGAGCATTCGCACTGCACCCCCCGGCGCAGTACAGCCTCGCCCAGCAGTCCTTACACTCCGGTTTTGCGTAGACGTTGCACAGCTTAAATTCCTCCTGCAGCGCCTCGTTGTCTAAACCGTCCCATATATTACCCAGTTTATATCCCGGATCGTTTACAAACTGATGGCAGGGATACAGCTCCCCCCAGGCCGTAACTGCCAGATACTCGGTTCCCGCGCCGCAGCCGGAAATCCGCTTGTAGATACAGGGGCCTTCCTCCAGATCCAGCATATAATGATAGAAGGTAATCGGCTTCCCTTCCCTGCGCCTGCGGATCATATCCTTCGCAAGGATCTCATACTGCTCCTTTAATACCGGAAGATCCTCCTTGGTTAGCGCCGTCCGCTCTGTCGAAGATATACCGCCTGCTGCCGGATTCTCTCCATCCGCAAAAGAACAGCTCTCCGCCTCAATCGCTTTATCCGTAGAAGAACAGCCTTCCGCGCCCAAAAAATTCTCCGCCGCGCAGACCACCGGCTCCATAGACAGCTCCGTAAAGCCCAGATCATCCGCCATATGGAAAATATCCCTGGTAAAATCCGTATTGAGATGGGTATAGGTTCCCCGGATATAGTAACCCTTGCCGCCGCGCCTCTTCACAAACTCCTGAAACTTCGGTACGATACGCTCATAGCTCCCCTCTCCCGAAAGATCCACCCGGAAGCGGTCGTTGACCTCCTTGCGCCCGTCAAGGCTCAAAACAACGTTATAACACTCCTTATTTGCCCACTCAATAACCTCGTCGGTGATTCCGATTCCGTTGGTCGTCAGTGTAAAGCGAAAATTCTTGTTCTTTTCCTTCTCGATACTCCTGGCATAAGCGACCAGCTGCTTACACACCTCAAAATTCAAAAGCGGCTCGCCCCCGAAGAAATCCACCTCCAGATTCCGCCTGTCCCCCGAATGCTCAACAAGAAAATCCAGAGCCCGCTTCCCGGTCTCAAAGCTCATAAGCCCGGCCTTTCCCTTGAATTTTCCCTGAGCGGCAAAACAATAGTCGCAGTTTAAGTTACAGGAATGGGAAACAAGCAGGCAGAGCGCTTTGATCACGGTGTTCCGCTTTTTCAGGTCAAAGGCCAGCCCCCGGTAAGCGTCCCTCGAAAACAGCGTCTCGGCTTCGATCAGTTCTTTGATATCGGAAAACGTTTCCGTTATCTCCATATCGGAGAGCTCGGGATGAAGGGCCCGGAGCCTGCCTGAGATCTTTGGAAGAAGTCCGACGATCTCTTCCGGAGAAAGATCATCTGCGGAAAGCTCTCTGTCAAGCAGCGCAATGGCATCATAAGCCGCCTGATCCGTCACATGAACGCTCGCGCTGTTGATATCTAATACTATATAGTAATCGTTTAATTTATACTGATGGATCATAGAATTGTTTTTCAAAACGAAAAAATTCCGGAGCCTAAAAAGGCTCCGGAGGCAATAAAATCCCTGTTTCGATAACCGTCAAGCCTTCTTCTGCTCGCAAGCCTGATTCGCGATCCCGCAGCTCGTCTTACATGCGCTCTGGCAGGAGGTCTGACACTCGCCGCAGCCGCCGGTCTTAACGCTCTTTTTGATATTTCTCGTATTCAAAGTAGTAATATGCTTCATAGCTGTACCTCACAACAAATTTTCTAAGAGTATAACACAGAATAGCCGTACTGTCAAAACCGGCGTAATTTCAAGGTTATTTAAAAAGCTCCTGTAACAGATCCGCCAGCTCCTCCAGCGTATCACCCGTATCATAGGTCATTCTTGTTTTACCGCTCTTGTACTGACGGACAGCTTCGGCGATTCCCTCCGCGTCAAACCAGGGGATCTTATCGTACTCAAGGATCGACGGCACCATATCGAAATCCACCTCAGTTGCCTTTTCATTGGATACAAAGCCCTTCGCGTCCTGCTTCCCAAGCTTCAGCATGCCGGAAAAAGCTCCGCAGTAGCCGTATGCGTCTGTAAAACAGCCAACCACGCAGTCTCCACCGCCCGGCTTTGAGCCGATGATCTTCGCAAGACCGGCCTGCTGGGCGAAATATGGAAGCGCGTTAGCACAGGAATAGGAGCTTCTGCTGGTCATAATATAGAAATCATACTGACCGCCGTATCCGTCCCTGCTGTCCGCTATCCCGTCCAGATTGGTATCGACATGATAGCACTCCTCCCGGTAGCTGCCCGAAACAATATCCAGATCCGTCAGCCTGACCTCTCCGTCTTTGGAAAGAAAGCCCAGGACAGAAATCAGACCCGTCGCATCACCGCCGCCGTTATCGGAAAGATTGATCACTACGTTTTTCACCTTGCTGTGCTTTTTGATATCCTCAAAGCAGCGGTAGAAGAACGCGAAATTACTTAACTCCGCGTCCTCCTCCTTCACAGGCGCCAGATAATAGGAAGGATCTCTTGTCATATCATTCTTAAAGGCATTGAAATAGATCACAGCGGTATCATCGACATAATCCAGTCTTTCATCCCCATAATCCTCAGGCCGGTTCGAGTCCAGGTAGAGATCCCATATTAAGAGCGGAGCAATCTCGGGAATCTTAAAGCCCTTCTCCTGCAGCGCTCCGATAAGGACATTTCCCAGCTCCTCCATGCTCTCGTCGCCCGACTCTATTGTATCTTCCAAAAGCTCCTGTCCTTCGTCCGTTTTTTTCATATCGTCAACGAATTTACCCGTCTGCGCTCCCTCGATATTTTCTATCCGCCCAAAGACAGTATCGATGCCTGTCACCGCGTCATGCCCGGAATCAAAGAGATAGGAAAATATCACGATCTCCGCGGATATGACGGCAAAGGGATCGGTGGAGCTCAAAGATTTTTTCGCGTTGATCCTTGTAAAATATTCATCAAAGGTTATAATCTTTTTCTCTTCCTTGTGGCCGAAGGTCAGATCCATCAGCAGACAGGTTGCATAATATCCGTACTCCGCATACGCCTCAGTCGTTTTATCCTTCCTGCTGAAGGGACCGGAATATAGTGCATTCATATAAGGATTATCTTTGACGGGATCCAACTCTTCATCCAGAATATAGTTGTTGACCGAATAAACATTGTAATAATCCTTGCCGTTATAAGTCATCACATTATTCCAGGTGATAGCTCCGAAGGTATTCTGGAGCGCCAAAAACGGCATCAGGATATCGTCCTCCCAGGTTATGACCGGCATCTGATAATCCTTCAGGGATACGGTCAGAGCCTTTGCGGAAGTCTGCGTCGACTTATTCTTTACGGATTTTGTAACAACATTGACCTCCTCATCCGCAAGGATCGCACCATCGATCTCCCCCTCTGAACGAAAGCGGGACGGGTTCTCAAAGTAGATCGTATCCTTCTCCGGGTCGATCACAGCCTCTGTCCCATTCATGCTTACCTTCATCAGGCCGTCCGCCGAAAAGACCTCCGCCTTTCCCTCAAAGACAGCGTCCAGATAATCCGAGACCCTGATAAACGGTACATCCTCATATCCCCTTACGGCATACGTCGGCAGAGTCTTGTACCTGCCAAGGCTGGTCTCGAAATAGAAATGGCTTTCCTTCCATTTGACAGAAATATCATCGGAAGAAAATTCGGTCTCCTCTTTCAATGTGCCCTGAGGCTCCGCCGCTTTCTTTTCCGTAATAACGGCCGCCCTGCCAAAAAGGTCGCTCCCGGGCGCAGCGCTTCCGTAAACAGGTGTCGCTGCCGTAACCGCAAGCGCCATAACCATACAAAGTAATTTCCTCAATTTCATTTTTTTCCTCCTGTCCTTATTCGTTTGCTGAGTGTCAAAAACTGACCGGTCCGTATCATAAGCGTTTTTGATCATTATCCAAACAGGTCGTCACCTGAAATCACATTTTGAATGATCCCGGAATATTTATTCCGCTTATACCCATTCCCGCAGATCATGGTTATATGGATAGCCTCCTTTGTTCCTGTTTCCTTTTGGAACCGCGCCAGCCTGTTTTGAAGCTTGTCATACTCGTCGGCGTCCAAAGAATATTCGTCGGTTGTGTATTTCATCTCACAGAGGTTAATCACACCATCCTTTCTACTGATGACCAGATCAACCTGCGCTCCTTTTTCCGGCCCGTCAACCCTCCAGGCAAACTCTTTGGTTTCTATACCACTAATCCCAAGAGCTTCCTTAATCTGCTCTATGTGATTCAAACATACAATTTCAAAGGCATTTCCTCTCCATGAATTATAGCCGGGAGAATTAATATAGGTATTCCAGGAATCAAATCCCTTGTTCTCCAAAAATTTTATACTGAACAAGGTAAACGGATCAATAACCTGATAAAAGAATTCTCCCTCGCCCCGCGTCAGGGTGCTGAATTTCCGGATAAAACCACACTCCTCCAATTCCCGCAGATCCTTTGTCAGAACGGATCCTCCCCCAATCTCCTGCTCCTTTGAAAGATCTGCTCTTGTCAAACCATCTCTGTGCTTTGCCAAAGCTTTCAGTATGGCCATGTGTTTATCCGGCCTGTCATATAAAGAGTGAAAAAGATTATAGTATTCGTCGAAAAGCTCGCCCCGTTCCTTAAAGCACAGCTCATTTACATTCTGGGCCAGGCTGAGACGTGAATCCAGAAGATTCAGATAATATGGTACTCCCCCGAAAATCATATAGCTCTCTATCATCTGACTCCTGGTTATGACTATATCATTATGCTCAAACAGCTGTTCACATTCCGCCAGGGTAAAAGGCGCAAGCTGTATACGTCTTGTCACCCTGTTATGGAATCCCTTTTTATTTGTAAGAAGATTTGTAATGATCCAGGAGGTTGCAGAACCACAAACGATCAATACCAGATCTTCCTGGGACGAGGCCCAGCTGTTCCAGAAATAATCCAGCGCACTCTTGAAATCGGATCTGGCAGTATCCATCCAGGGAAGCTCATCCAGAAATACTACCCTTTTATTATTTATCGGTTCACGGTACACTTTGTCACTTTCAAGGAGCTTCCTTAACCGCATAAAGGCATCAAACCATTCTGTGGGAAGGCTTTTGTCCTCATAGCCGTATGTATTCAGGCTTGCATTAAACCCACGCAGCTGCCCCTTCATTTTTTCATCCGTAAGACCTGTGGCATAGAACGAAAACTGGTTATTAAAGTATTCCCGGATAAGGTATGTCTTTCCAACTCTCCGTCTTCCGTATACAACAAGAAACTCCGGTCTCTTCGACGTAAGGCATCGCATCAATTGCTCTTTTTCATGTTGTCTTCCAATAATCTTCATAGGCAGCCTTTCCTTTTATAAACCGCCGAATGGAGCAAAATCAAGACTCATCTGGCGATTTATGGGATCAAACATAATTATAAATCGCCAGCTCCTGTTATTCAAGCATCAATTTTCGCGAATCATTGCCAGGATCTTGCTTTCTGTGGCGTTATTTATGCCAGCGCCTGGCTTTGTGCTTGTGTTAGTTCCAGTCCGAGTCTTTCATGTCATCTTAATATTCTTTATAATTTTTTTATAAATTTGCTTTGAAAAAATCCGCTACTGACCGTTTCCCCCTCACCCATAAATAGCGTTTATCTCTTCAAGCAGGTATTGTAATTCATTTTAAGTTATAGTCAATATCTAAGTTAAGAATGTGGTGGGAAGAATTACCTTTAATTTGATTATCCGCCATATCTCTATATATAGCCTCCTCCCTACAACTCCGAAGAATCCAGCAATATCGTAAACGGCCCGTCATTTACAAGAGAAACCTGCATATCCGCGCCAAAAACTCCGCACTCAACCCTCGGAATCTCCGTCCGACACCTGTCGACGATATACTCGTACAGCTTCTTTGCTCTGGCAGGCTCCCCTGCGGTTGTAAAGCCTGGGCGATTGCCGTGTCTGCAATCCGCGTAAAGCGTGAACTGTGAGACCAAAAGCAGCTCTCCCCCGACATCTTTAATGGAAAGATTGGTCTTGCCCGCCTCATCCGCATAAATTCGCAGACCAATCAGCTTTTTAATAAGCTTTTCAGCGATCTCCTCAGTATCGTCCCTCCCGACACCGATCAGAACCAGATACCCCTTCCCTATCTTTCCTGCTATGTCGTCTTTTATACTGACAGAAGCCTCTGTCACCCTCTGAATCAAAAACCGCATCTTCGATTCTCCTTTGGATATCCTTATTATGGAAATATTTGTTTCCGGGCCCTTCTCCGTGTCTTTTCTATGCCCCCATTTTACACAACAAAAAACATTTTGTCACTATAATGGTATCTGCCCAGTTACCCTGGGCAGATGTTACTATTCACGGTCTAATGACTGACAAGAACTAAATACAAAATGATCATTCTCAAAGGTCGCAAGCTTAGATAATATCTGAGTTTGCGGCTTTTTAGCATTGTGCACTAATAACAGACGAAAAGTTTGTGCAAAATA
>JAFSXN010000199.1 GCA_017444015.1 Lachnospiraceae bacterium
TAAATGACAATATTTTGCAACTGCAAATTCGAGAAAAACCTTCCGAATATCCGCTCGAAATCAACGGTTTGTGGCTCTGCCCCTATTTGAAAAATATGGCATTTTATTCTATGTAGTTGTCAAAGTACACGGGAATTAGAGTTAATGGATACTGTCAGGATCATTATAGCAAATTTTACTATAAACAACAGGAGTCCGGCGTAGGAACAGCATATCCGAAACTTAATATTTTTTCTATTGTATTTTAAAGGCGAATATTTTAGTATTATAGAGGGAGTCAGGTAGTGGAATAATTGATAAGGAAGGCGCTTGCCAGGCGTCTGAGGGGAGAATGGCAGAGGAAAGTATTTTTCTTTCGCTGGATGAGGAAGAGGTCCTGAGGCGAAAGAAGGCGGCGTATCATGCCGTAATGAGGAGAAAAAACAGAAAGAAGCGGCTCGTACAGGCCAGGATACGGCTTGCGGGGCTGATTCTTTTTATTGTACTTATAATCGGGGTACTCGGCTTTATGATCTTCAAGCTCGTCGGAGTACTTCAGGGTCCGGAAAAGACGACGACGGAGGTATCGGCGGATCCGGCGTTTGGAACTATCGAGCGGGTGATCGAGCCCACGGTCGAGGAGCCGGAACCGGAGCCTGAGCCGGAATCGCTTCAGGGTCCCGGAACTGTCTATCAGGCAGCCGTTGATGAGGATAAGGGGGTCGGCAGGGTAACGAGCGAGGTATTCGGATCCTACGCGATCTTAGTAGATAAAACGGAGCAGAAGGTGATTGCGGGGAGGGATTATCAGACGCGGATCTCGCCTGCCTCGATGACCAAGGTCCTGACGCTTTTGGTGGCGGTTGAGCATCTGACCCCGGCGCAGTTAGATGAGCCGTATACGATCTTAAACGAGGTGACCAGCTTTGTTTACGCGCATGATTGCAGCGAAGCCGGTTTTTTGGACGATGAGGTAGTAACGATCAGGGATCTGCTCTACGGGACGATCCTGCCCTCCGGCGGGGATGCGGCGCTGTCACTGGCGTACTATATCGCTGGCTCCCACGAAGCCTTTGTCGATCTGATGAATGAAAAGCTGGCGGAGCTGGGGCTTTCGTCGACGGCGCATTTTACGAACTGTATCGGACTCTATGATGAGGAGCATTACTGTACGCCCTATGATATGGCGATGATCATGTGTACGGCGATGGACAACGAGCTTTGCAGAGAGATCCTGTCCGCGAGGAAATATCTGACGAGTCTGACACCGGAGCATCCGGAGGGAATCCTGCTTTCGAACTGGTTCCTTCGCAGGATCGAGGATAAGGACGCGGGAACGGTGACGGTCCTTGGCGGAAAGACGGGCTTTGTCAATGAGTCGGGAAACTGCGCGGTAAGTCTCGCGACAGGAGACGACGGGAAGGAATATGTGGCGGTTGTCGCGAATTCCCGGAGCGCCTGGCGTTGTATTTATGATCATGTAGCCCTGTACCGGCAGTATTTTGATCCGGGCTATGTCGAGCCTGCTGTAGAGGTTCCGGAAACAGAGGAGGAGCTTGCGGAGGATTCTCAGGCGGAGGATTAGTCCAGAAGTGGATTTTAGAATATTATATGAAAACAAGGATCTGATCGCGGTTTATAAGCCGGCGGGGATAGCGACGGAGACGAGGGACGTTCTTTCGGAGGATATGGTAAGCCTCGTACGGAAGTATGCTGCGGGGAAGGAAAGGCCATTAACAGCCGGGCAGAAGGCTCTAAACGATTCAGGGAAGCAGGGTAACCGGGCAGATACAGCTCCTGGATCGATCGAGCCTGTTCACAGACTGGATCAGCCCGTCTCCGGGATCCTGATTTTTGCAAAAAACAAGGAGAGCTTTCGAAAGCTTTCCGCGCAGCTTTCCGGAAATCAGTGCGATAAGAGATATCTGGCGGTGGTGGAGGGAGCTGTGCCTTTGGCGGAAGGCGAGGTTCATCTGACCCACTATCTGAAAAAGGAAATTAGCGGGCGCGGGACGAAGGCTGTGATTTGTAAAGCCTCTGAGCAGGGGGCGAAAAAGGCGGAGCTGATATATAAAATAACAAAGGTATTAAACGACCCGCCGCGCTCAGTCCTTGAGATCCGATTGCTGACCGGGCGGTTTCATCAGATCCGGGCGCAGCTTTCGGCCATCGGGCATCCGATCCTCGGAGATATGAAATATGGGTATCAGGGTTCGCGGATCGATTCCTGCGAGATCGCACTGCTTTGTTACCATATCGCGTTTGTGGACCCGGGGAGTAAGAAGCAAATCGAGCTTTCCTTAGATGAAAATGATCCCGCAATGGTTGATTTTTTGGGTAATTACGGGTAGGATATGATTATTATAGGAAGAATCTATTTGATCCGTTTAAGATAACAGTGTGGAGGAAGAAGAGCATGGCGGAAAAAAAGCTGGTGGAAGCGATCACCTCGATGGAGGAGGATTTTGCGAAGTGGTATACGGATGTCGTTAAGAAGGCGGAGCTGATCGATTACAGCAACGTAAAGGGCTGTATGGTCATAAAGCCCGCCGGTTACGCGATCTGGGAGAATATACAGAAGGAGCTGGACAGACGTTTCAAGGAAACGGGCGTGGAAAACGTCTATATGCCGATGTTCATACCGGAGAGTCTGCTGCAGAAGGAAAAGGATCACGTCGAGGGCTTTGCGCCTGAAGCGGCGTGGGTAACCTACGGCGGCTCTGAGCCGTTACAGGAAAGAATGTGCGTCAGACCGACCTCGGAGACGCTGTTCTGCGACTTTTACGCCGGAGATATCCATTCCTACCGGGATCTGCCGAGGCTCTATAACCAGTGGTGTTCGGTCGTGCGCTGGGAAAAGACCACCAGGCCCTTCCTTCGTTCGAGAGAGTTCTTATGGCAGGAGGGACATACCGCCCACGCGACGGCGGAGGACGCGGAGGAGCGGACGAAGCAGATGCTCAACGTCTACGCGGATTTCTGCGAGGAAGTCCTTGCGATACCGGTTGTCCGCGGCCAGAAAACGGAGAAGGAAAAGTTCGCGGGAGCGGAGGCCACCTATACGATCGAGGCTTTGATGCACGACGGTCAGGCCTTGCAGTCGGGGACCAGCCATAACTTCGGCGACGGCTTTGCGAAGGCCTTTGATATTCAATTTACAGATAAGGATAATTCCTTAAAGTATGTTTATCAGACCTCCTGGGGAATGTCGACGAGGATCATCGGCGCGATCATCATGGTCCACGGGGACAACAGCGGGTTGAAGCTGCCGCCGAGGATCGCTCCCTGTCAGGTCGCGGTGATCCCGATCCAGCAGAAGAAGGAAGGCGTTCTGGAAGCGGCTGCGGGGATCCGCGACGCATTGAAGGAAAGCGGGCTTCAGGCGAAGTTGGATGACGCGGATAAGAGTCCCGGATGGAAGTTCTCGGAGCAGGAGATGCGGGGGATCCCTTTAAGAGTTGAGATCGGACCGAAGGATCTTGAGGACGGAAACTGTGTTCTGGTCCGCAGAGATACGAGAGAAAAGGTGACTGTTCCTATCAGTGAGGCGGGAGCTAAGGCGAAGGAGCTTCTAGAGACGATCCAGAAAGAAATGCTTGAGAGAGCGAAGGAGCATCTGGAGGAACATACTTACGAAGCGACGGAGTATACGGAGTTTCAGAAGACGATAGAGGAAAAGCCGGGCTTTGTCAAGGCGATGTGGTGCGGCGACCGGGCCTGTGAGGATAAGATCAAGGAGGAAACGGGCGCTACCTCGCGGTGTATGCCCTTTGAGCAGAAGCGGCTGTCGGAGAGCTGTATCTGCTGCGGGAAGCCTGCGAAGGCGCTGGTATATTGGGGAAGAGCATATTGACTCTGGTGTTTTGCGCGTTCTTTTCGATGTGTTTTCGTAAGAGAGATTCAGCGCAAAACCCAGAGGGGCAAAAACATCTGTTTTTCAAGATGTGTTTGTCGATAATGGATTTACGGTAGTAAATCCTATCATTACAAAGTATGGAGGAGATTATCATGAAGGTATTGGTTATTAACTGCGGCAGCTCGTCATTGAAGTATCAGCTGATTGATTCGGAGACGGAGCAGGTTTTGGCGAAGGGTCTCTGTGAGCGGATCGGGATCGAGGGAGGAATGCTCTCCCATACCCCGGCGGGGAAGGAGAAGATCGAGACCTCGGTGGATATGCCGGATCACGTCAAGGCAGTGGAGCTTGTGCTTCAGAGCCTTACGGACAAAGAAAACGGAGTGATCGACAGCCTTGAGGATATCGATGCGGTCGGACACCGGATCGTACACGGCGGAGAGAGCTTCGCGGAGGCGACGCTGATCACGGACGAGGTCATCAAAGCCATCGAGGAGTGCAACGATCTTGCGCCGTTGCATAATCCCGCGAATCTGATCGGGATCAGCTCCTGCAAAAAGCTGATGCCGAATACGCCGATGGTCGGGGTTTTTGATACGGCCTTTCATCAGACCATGCCGAAGAAGGCGTATCTGTACGGGATCCCTTACGAGTATTATGAAAAGTATAAAGTCAGACGCTACGGCTTCCATGGGACCAGTCACAGCTATGTTTCCAAGCGGGCGGCTGAAATATTGCACAAGGATCCCAGGGAGTTTAAGGTGATCGTCTGCCATCTGGGCAACGGGGCGAGCATCAGCGCGGTAAAGAACGGGGAGTGCGTGGATACGAGTATGGGTCTGACGCCGCTGGAGGGCCTGTTTATGGGGACCCGTTCGGGGGATCTGGATCCCGCGATCCTTGAGTTTATTTGTAACAAAGAAAATATCTCGATCTCGGAGATGACGAATATCCTGAACAAGAAATCCGGAGTTCTCGGTCTGTCGGGCCTTTCCAGCGATTTCAGGGATCTGATCGAGGCCAGGGACAAGGGAAACGAGAGAGCGAAGACGACGTTAGAGGCCTACGCTTACCGGGTGGCGAAGTACATCGGCGCTTATACCGCGGCGATGAACGGGACGGACGCCATCGTATTTACGGCCGGGATCGGCGAGAACAATAAGGACGTCCGCCAGATGGTCGGCGATTATCTGACTTATATGGGAACGGGAGTTGACCGGGGCAAGAACGAGACCCGGGGAGAGGAAGCTATTATTTCTCCCGGAGCGGCGAGGATCCCGATCCTTGTAGTTCCTACGAACGAGGAGCTGGCGATCGCGAAGGAAACCGTGGCGCTGGTTTCTTAGTGGCGGTTTCCCGTAAGGGACCGCGCGGAATTTTCTTGAAAATTCCGCATAAAAGAATCGCTCTGCGATTCTTCATTGTGTTTTATGGTGAAGTTACGATTACAAATACCGGAAATAAAAATCGGAGAATCCCATATGTCAATCAGACTTCCGGAGAAGGTGAATTTTATCATATCCAGGCTGACAGATGCCGGATTTGAAGCGTACTCCGTTGGCGGGTGCATACGGGATTCTTTGCTTCAAAGGACCCCGGAGGACTGGGATATTACGACCAGCGCGAGACCGGAGCAGGTCAAGAGGCTGTTTCGCCGGACCGTGGATACCGGGATCAAGCATGGGACCGTGACGGTTTTGATCGGGGATGACGGCTTTGAGGTCACGACCTATCGGCTGGACGGCGTTTACGAGGACAGCAGGCATCCCAGGGAGGTCACGTTTACAACGACGCTTACCGAGGATCTTTCCCGGCGTGATTTTACGATCAATGCGCTTGCCTATAACGATCAGGACGGACTGATCGACGCTTTCAGCGGGCTTTCGGATCTGGAGAACGGGCTGATCCGGGCGGTGGGAAATCCCTGTGAGAGGTTTTCGGAGGATGCCCTTCGGATCATGCGGGCGGTACGCTTTTCGGCGCAGCTGAATTTTACGATCGAAGAAAAGACCTTTGAGGCGATCCGTCCGAAGGCGGAAAACCTGAAAAAGATCAGTGCGGAGCGGATCCGGGTAGAGCTGACCAGGCTCCTTTGCTCAAAGCATCCGGAGAAGTTATTGACCCTTTCGGAGTGCGGGATCACGGCGGTCATTCTTCCGGAGTTTGACCACGCGCTCTTAACAGAGCAGAACAACCAGCATCATATGTATGATGTCGGACGGCATACCATCGAGACCTTAAAGCATTCGACGATCTATGATGAGAAGCTCTCGGAGCAGGAAAAAACCGTTTTAAGGCTTACGATGCTTCTGCACGATCTGGGTAAGCCCGACTGTCATACCAGGGATGCGGACGGAACGGACCATTTTAAGGGACATTCTGAGGCAAGTGTAAAAAAAGCAGATGATATTTTAAGACGGCTGAAATTTGATAACAAGACGATCGATCAGGTTCTGACCCTGGTGCGCTATCACGATCACAGGGATGCCGCCTCCAAGCGGAGTGTAAGGCGGACTGCTGTGAAGGTCGGAACGGAGCTGATGCCTCTCTGGTTCCTTGTAAGGCGGTGCGATACCATGGGGCAGAGCGTTTATATCCGTGAGGAAAAGCTTGCGCAGATCGATGAATATGAGAGGGTTTATCAGGAGATCCTTACGGAGCAGGACTGTCTTTCCTTAAAGGCTATGGCCGTGAAGGGAAAGGATCTGATTGAGGCGGGGATCGCCCCGGGACCGGAGCTTGGCAGGATCCTTAATGAGATGTTGGAGCTGGTACTGGATGAGCCTTCCCGCAATACGAAAGAATATCTGATGGGACGGCTGGAAGATTTGGTATGAAGAACATATTCCTCCCGGTTACGATCGTTCTGGTCCTGACCATACTGGGTTGTGTGCTGATCGCAAATGAATATCAGAAGGGCTCGCGTAAGGGCGATGCCGGGCTTGTTATGGGAACAGTTCCGGAGGGACCGGAGATCGAACAGGATATAGATCTGACCGCTTCCCATGCGAAGGGCATGGTCCTTGCTGTCGTAGCGGGAGTTGATCCCACGGAGAGGCTCTTAACCCTTAAGGATGTGGAAAGCGACAAAACAGGCGAGGTCCCTTACGACGGAACGACAGCCTTTTATGATAAGTTCGGGCAGAGCATTACCGCGGGCGAGCTTTCCTGCGGAGATATCGTTGACGTGCGCTACGACGACGGGATGAAGCTGACGAGCGTCAAGCAGAGCAGCGATATCTTTACGATCACCGATGTTGTGAAATATTCGGTGGATGAGCAGAAGAAGATCTTTACGGTCGCAGGGGATTCCTATAAATTTAACGACGACGTATATATCTATTCCGATGATGAGAAGGGCTCCTGGATGGATCTGACGGATATGGATACGTTAACGGTCCGGGGGATGGACCGGACGATCTGGTCCGTGGTCGTACAGAAGGGACATGGGTATATCCGTCTGAAGAATGATACCTATTTTGTCGGCGGCTGGATCGAGGTCGGAAATGAGATCATCCGTACGATCACGGAGGATATGCTGATGGTGGCGCCGGAAGGCGATTTTCACGTCCGGCTTACCAACGGAGGATATCTCGGGGAAAAGGATGTTCAGATCATACGGAATAAGGAGACGGTGATCGACCTTTCGGAGATCGAGATCGAAGAAGTGGCAATCGGCCACGTTGAGTTTACGCTGTCGCCGGTCTACGCGCAGCTTTATATTGACGGACAGATCACGGAGTATGAGGAAAGGGTGCCGCTGGAATATGGGATCCATAATATCCGGGTAGAGGCAGCAGGCTATGAGACGGTAACGACCAATATCAAGGTCGGCGCGGCGTACGCGAACGTGGATATCGCGCTGGATCCGGACGGAAGCGAGTCGACGGCTTCCAATAATACGGAGGGGGCCTTCGGTACAACGAGGACAGCCCCGAACGGGCAGACGACTTCAACGACGACTGCAACTGCTGCTTCGACTACGGCGCCGTATATCTCCGGAACAGCTTCCCAGGCGACGCCTTCCGCGACGAGTGCGACTTCTTCAACCGGAACGACTGCGGCCGTAACTACAACGACAACTGCTGCGACATCAAGTACGCAGACCGACACGAACGTTGTTTCAGGGACTAAAAAGATCTTTGTCGAGCAGCCGGCGGGAGCGGAGGTTTATCTGGACGGCAGCTATATCGGGATCGCCCCGGCTTCTACGACGAAGGTGACGGGAATGCATATCATTACTCTGAGCAAGACAGGGTTTGTCACGAAGAGCTATACCGTGACCGTAGAGAACGACGGAAAGGATATCACGTTCTCCTTCAGCGATCTGGAGAAGGCGGAGTAGATAATAAAGATGAAAGGTAAATGCTCACTTAGCCACTCGCATACTTGCGAGTGGCGTAGCAATAAAGCAGCAGAGCCAAGCAGCCGGGCGCGCAGCCCTTGGTTGCAAAGCAACCAACGGGGCATTTCCAATGCGCAAGCTGCCCCGGCTGCCGTATCTGCCCAGGATAGCTGGGCAGATACGATGAAGGGATCATTTCAGGAGAAAGAAGGGAGAAGGAACTGCCCGGACACAAAAAAGCTGGTCTGGCTTTCTGCTTTTGCGCTTCTTGTCGCCCTGAGCCCCCTGTTTACAAAGCTCTGCATCAACGGGCATGATCTGGAGTACCATCTGCTTCGGATCGAGAGCCTGAAGGAAGGGATCCTGATGGGCAGGCCCTTCTTAAAGGTGAACGTCCTGTTTTTCGGGGGAGCGGGGTATGCCAGCTCTATGTTCTATCCCGATTTTCTGCTCTATATCCCGGCTCTGCTTCGGGCACTGGGGGCTTCCATCAACGCAAGCTATCATATTTTTGTGGGGCTCTGCGTCGTCCTCTGCTATCTCAGTACTTATTACTGCGGATACCGGCTGACCGGATCGAAATATGCCGGATTAATAACAGCTGTTATAATAACTCTCTGCAACTATCATATCGAGGATATCTACGTCCGGGCAGCGGTGGGAGAGTTTACGGCCTTTATCTTTGCTCCCTTTGTGATCTACGGGATCTACAACGCTCTCTATGAGGAGGCGGACCGGGTCTATCTTCTCGGGATCGGTTACGGCGGTGTCCTGCTCTGTCATACCGGGACCTTTGTACTGTGCCTGGCTTTCGGGGCGGCAGCGATCCTGTGGAGCCTTATTGCCGGATGGATTTTCGGAAGGAAGGATAAGATCTGTGCCCTGGGGAAAGCCCTGGGAAAAGTCATCGTTGCCGCGGTCCTTACGGCGGGTCTGACCTCGTTTTACTGGCTGCCTGTAATGGAGCAGCTTGCCTCGGAGACTTTTTACGTCAGCCGCCCGTGGATCGAGCCGGCGCAGGAGGCCAGACAGTTTGTAGAGATTTTTTTCTCGGAGTTTCCGTCGCTTGGAGCGCTGCTGATTTTGCTGTATGTGGTCCGAATTTTTATTCCGGGGGAATCGGATGCTGTAACGTATGAGGATGCAGAGCAGGCGGATAAAGTATCGGATTCGGGTAATGCTGTAAAGAACCCGGATATAATTTCGGATTCAGGCAATGCTGTAAAGAACCTGGATATCATTTCAGAGTGCCCTGTGGAGAAGGATTGCGTTAAGCTGCTTCGCTTTGCGGATATGCTGTTTATATTCGGGGTGTTCTTCGCGCTCTGTTCTACAAATTTCTTTCCTTGGGAGAGGCTGGGGCGTTTTATGTCCTTTATGCAGTTTCCGTGGCGGTTTTTTTTGATGAGCTCGATCTGCCTCGGGTTTGCGGATGCGATCCTGCTGTATTTTTTAGGCAGCTATCGTCTAATCGGGAAGGTAGATGCGTACGGATTTGCGGACGATACGCGGAATCGGTATCGGGGTCATGCAGTGACGGCAGTCCTTGTTTTGCTGGTATTTTCTCTGAGCGCGGTTCGGACGATGGAGGTAAACACCCAGGGCTACTACGATTATTCGGAGGATTATTACAGCTATACGCCCTTTACGGCAAACGTGATCGCGGGGGAGTGGCTGCCTGTTTCGGTGGAGGACAGGGGGCTTTTACTGGAACAGAGCGAGACGGCGATGGGAAGCGACGGCAGGCCGGTTACCTTTGAGCGGGTAAAGAATGAACTGAGGCTTTTACCCGACAGAGAGCTTTCCTATATCGACGCGCCGTTTGTGTATTATAAAGGATATCAGGCGGAGCTTTCAGAAGAAGGTCAACCGGATCAGGGGGCTTTAGGAAGCGGCACTCTACGGCCTCTTACGGTGGACGGAAGCGGAAATAACGGTCTGGTAAGGGTTTATTTAGAGCCCGGAATGAAAGGCAGCATCCTTGTCCGCTACGGCGGTACTTCTTTACAGTGGCTTTCCCGGTGGATCTCGGTAGGTTCGCTGATCCTTATTCTTCTGATTTTATTTTTGAAGTTACGCAAGGCAGGGAATATAGGATCTGTTGATCATCGGCAAGGAACAGATGAGGGCAGCGGGAAGGCTGTAAGTGATCAAAAAATGACAGGAGCCGACGCAGAAAATGGAATTAGAACTAAGGCGGCCGCTGAGAAAAAAACATCGATGGCTTTTTGCAGTCATGGGAGGTTCAGATTCCTTGCGGTATTGATTGGATGTTCGGGGCTGCTTTCTCTGGCTGTTACCGGCTGCGGAGGAACAGTTGCGGATAGGTCCCGTCCCGATCCGGAAAGTCTTCGGGAGATAGAGGATCTGTTAGCGGGAAGGACCGTGGAGGAAGAGGCCAGGGCGGAAATAGAAAGCTATGCTTCCCCGGAACTGTATGTAAGGGTCAACGGTTCAGGGTTTGAGCCGGAGAGTAATAAGTCGTTTACGGTAACTGCGGTCGATTGCGAGGGGATTCCTGCCGAAGAGCTGAGCTTTTCAGTGCTTTGTAAGGGGGAAGAGGTATATAGCGGCACGCTATCCGAGAGAAGTATTTCCGCGGATGGGTATGATTCCGTTCCGGGGGACAGAGCGGGAGACGAAGCCGATAATCAAAATGAGAACGAGAATATAAGCTGGTTTTACGGAGATTTTACGGAGCTTACCGATCCCGGGGAATACTATATCAGCTGTTATATCGGGGATTTGTATGCGTCGAACAGTGAGAGCTTTCGGATCGAGAAGAATTTCTATAATAACCGATTGACGGAGCTGGTTCTTCAGTCGGAGAGGAAGCTCTCGGGGAAGGGACAGCAGTCGGAGAATGAGCCTGAGGGCAGCGTGTATACAAGAATAGCGGATCTCCTGTTGTCCTATGAATTTTATGAAAAGGGAACGTTTCAGGCTGCCGGACAGACAGCGATCCTCCCGAAGAGCCTGGAGCTTGCGGGAGAGTATCTGACGGGGCTTTTTACGGAAGCAGAGGAGAGCGAGTCCGGGGATATTTCTTCAGCTGATCAAAGCGATACGGAACAAGCGCAGGAGAATCTTAGCGCAGAAGTGGACGAAACGACAAGAAAGTATCTGCTCTCAGCGGTTTCCGCGATGTACGCTTATGATATCGCCTCCTTTGATAAGGCCGCCGCGAAGGATTTTGGAAAAAAGGCGGTGCAGCTGTTTAAGGAGGCGGAGAAGGAAAACGTGAACTCCGAAAAACAGGATACGGAGGAAACGTCTCCTGAGACCGAAGGCAGGCTGTCAGCGTTTCACAGGGAAGCTGTCCGGTACTGGACTGCCGCTCAGCTTTATAAATATAAAAATGACAAGGCATATCGGAGGCTTGCGGAAGAACTTGCCGGAAGCTATTTCGGGGAGGCAGAGGAAGTTGTCGGAGAGCAGGGATCCGGAAGGTCGAAAGGCCCGGGCTCTGAAGGAGTGAGTGACAGGGCAGGATCAAGCATGACAGGCTTCAGCGAGGATGCCCCGGCTTATCTCGGAGCGGTCGCTTATCTTACGACGACAAATAAGGTGGACACAGAGCTTTCGGAGCTGCTTATGAATGAGCTTCTGAGTGATGCGGTACGGACGGCGGAGAGCGTCAAACGAGGCATATATTGGAGCGAAGAGTTCTTTACAGGAAAAGCCTCCGGAATTTATAAGAACAACTCGTCGGAAGCCTTTGATCAGGCAAGGCTTCTGATCTTTGCCAATTCGGTGAGCCAGAGCGTTTTGTATGTGAAGTCGGCGGAGGAGCTTTACGGATATTTTACCGCGCCTTCGGAGAATAAAGAGCCGCAGATGTTTATTCTGAACGGTCTGATCCATTCCTATATCACAGGCGGCAACACGGATTGGCCGGAGTAAAGAAGAGGGGGAGAATATGAAAATCATAGTATTAGCAGGGGGAGTGAGCACGGAGCGGAATGTTTCGCTGATCTCCGGAAAACAGGTGTATCAGGCCTTAAAGAGCAGAGGACATCAGGTTGTGCTGCTGGATGTCTTTATGGGATATATGGGAGAGACAGAGGGGATCTTTGAGCAGGATAAGGACTGGGCAGAGGATATTCCTCCGATCTCGGAAATGACACCGGATCTGGAGGCAGTTAAGGCGAGGCGGAGGGAAATGCTGCCGTCTGCTGAAAGAGAGCGGTACGTACACGTTCTGTTCGGACCGAATGTCATAGCGCTCTGCAAAATGGCGGATATCGTCTTCATGGCGCTGCACGGCGACTGCGGAGAAAACGGAAAGATCCAGGCGGCCTTTGATCTCCACGGAATCAAGTATACGGGAACGGATTCTTTCAGTTCGGCGCTTGCTATGGATAAAGCCGTCACTAAGCAGCTGTTTACCGTTAACGGAGTAAAGACACCGCCGTATCGGATCGTGAAAAAGGGGGAGGAAGCCTCCTTTGAGCCGGAGTTTCCCTGTGTGGTCAAGGTTACAAACGGCGGATCGAGCGTCGGAGTCTATATCGTAAAAGATCGGGCGGAGTACGACGCGGCGCTTTCTGAGGCCTTTACCTACGATCATAAGATCCTGATCGAAGCCTATATCAAGGGACGGGAATTCACGGACTGTGTGATCGAGGGGCAGGCGCTTCCGATTGTTGAGATCGCTCCGAAGAGCGGCTTTTATGACTATAAGAACAAGTATCAGGCGGGGACAACGGTTGAGACCTGCCCGGCGGAGATCGACGAGGAGCTTGCGGAAAGGATCAGAACGTCTGCTGTCAGGGCATATCAGGCGCTGGAGCTGAAAACCTATGCCAGAATGGATTTTATGGTGGATGATAGCGGTGAGGTCTACTGCCTGGAAGCGAATACGCTGCCGGGGATGACGCCGACGAGCCTCGTACCCCAGGAGGCTGCGGCTGTCGGAAGGTCGTTTGAGGATCTCTGTGAGTGGATCATAGATATTTCCCTGAACAAGTATCAGATGGGATTTTATAGAGCAGGAGGAGTATAAATGCGGGGAATGACATTAGAAAACATAGCAAAAGCCTGTGAAGGGGAGCTGTTCTATGCAAAAGACGCTGACCCAAAGGAGCTTTCCGGGAAGGAAGCGGTATCCGTAGTGATCGATTCAAGGATCGCGGAGCAGGGAGGCATCTTTGTAGCGACCAAGGGCGAGCGGGTCAACGGACATTCCTTTATCGGAGATGTTCTTGCAAAGGGCGCTCTGGGAGTGATCTGTGAACAGAAGCCGGACGATCAGGCTGGTAATTATATCGTTGTAGAGGACAGCTTTGTCGCCATCAAGAAGTTGGCAAAGTATTACCGGAGCCAGTTTGATATTCCCATCGTCGGGATCACGGGGAGCATGGGAAAGACCAGCACCAAGGAGATGGTCGCTGCGGTTCTTTCGCAGAAATACAGGGTTTTAAAGACGGAAGGAAATTACAATAACGAGGTAGGCGTACCGCTGACTATTTTCCGGCTCAGGGATGAGCATGAGATCGCCGTGGTTGAGATGGGGATCAGTGAGTTTGGCGAGATGTCGCGGCTTTCGGATATCGTCTGTCCGGACAGTGTCGTCATAACGAATATCGGTCCCTGTCACCTGGAGTATTTAAACGATCTGGATGGCGTATTCAAGGCAAAGACCGAGGTATTTGAATATCTTTCCGGGAAGGGCGCTGTCTGCCTGAATGGGGATGATGCAAGGCTGATTCAGGTTTCTCAGGTCAAGGGAAAGAAGCCGGTCTTTTACGGCAGAAATGCCCTGAATGATATTTATGCCTATAATATCGAGGACGGGGGCTTACAGGGAACCGATGCCTCGATCCATACGAAGGAGGGGCGCTTTAAGGTACATATTCCGCTGCCGGGGAAGCATATGGTAGACAACGCGCTGGCGGCGACGGCGGTAGGGCTGTTCTATGGGCTGACTCCCGAGGAGATCCGGAGCGGGATCGAGACCGTAAAAGGGGTCTCCGGGCGGCTGAATCCGATAAGGACAGAGAATTATCTGGTGGTGGACGATTGCTATAACGCCAATCCCAAGTCGATGGAGGCGGGACTGACGCTTCTTGAGGGAACCGGAAAGCGCTGGCATCTTCGGACAGTGGCGATCCTTGGGGATATGTTAGAGCTTGGCGGGGATACGGAGCGGATGCACGCCAGGGTCGGCGCGTACGCTGCAAGGCTTGAGATCGACGTTCTGCTGATCGCTGGCCCGATCTCGAAGAATATGTACGAGGAGGTCAAACGGCTGGGAGATCCCGGAAAGCCGGAGATCTTTTACTATGAGACGACGGAGGAGCTGATCGCGGCGCTTCGAAGGGAGCCTCTGATAAAAAAAGGAGACGTGATCTTAGTCAAAGCGTCTCACTCCATGCATTTTGAGAAGGTGGTAGAGGAACTTACAGCAGAGTAAAGCAAGCCTACTGCCGGAGAATCGCTTCGTTTTCCTCTAACATCTTTTCTATGATATTTGCAGTATATTTTCCGATAAATTTCAGGTCGTCGCCGGTCAGCTGATCGGGATAGATCGGGGCTCCGTAGCGGATGACGACCTTTGCGGGTCGGAGCTTTGGAAACTGGGCTTCAAAAACATCTTTGGAGCCCGAGATCGCTACCGGTATGATCGGGGCGCCGGATTTAGTGGATATTTTCATCGTCCCTTCCTTAAACGGGAGCAGGGGCGCGTCGGTCTTGTTTCTGGTTCCCTCCGGATAGACGTAGACGGAGCGGCTGTTGCTCTTTAAATAGTCGATCGCCGTCAGGACGGTCTTCAGGCCCTGCCTGAGATCTTCGCGATCCAGGAAGAGGCAGCGGAGGCTCTTCATCCAGAGGCAGAGGATCGGGATATGCTCGAAATCCTTTTTCGCGATATAAGCCGTAGGACGATAGAGCTTTCTGCCGGAGATCAGGATATCGAAATAGCTCCGATGGTTTCCGATATAGAGGACAGGACGGTCCGTAGGAACGTTTTCGTATCCGATGGTTGTGACTTTCGCTCCGGAGAGCCAGACGATGACGCTGAAGGCAAAGCGCACGAAGCCCAGTGCGATAAGTTCCTCGGTTTCCGGCCGGAAATGCCCGATCAGGCGGACGATGAGCCATACCGGAACGGAGAGGATCAATGCTATAACAGCGAATAACAGTGCTAAAATAAATCTGATCATGTGCCTCAGTATAGCACAAGGGCGGGGGCGTTACAATAAGTGAAAAAATTATGAATGACGTATGTTATGTCGTTTCCGGATTTTTATGATGATATTGAATTTAAGGTGTATTTTCAGGGAACATGAAGTTAAGTAATATTCTGATTAAAGGTATAAGAATCCTTGATCCTGCGAGAAAAAACGAGTGGCAAGGGGAGATTCTTATAAATAACGGCGTTGTTGAACGTATAGAAAAGGTAATAGAAGCGGGAGACCTTCAGGATATCCGCGTGATCGACGGGACCGGTCTGTGTATCGCTCCCGGATTTGTGGATGTCCATGTGCATTTCAGGGATCCGGGGTTTACCTGGAAGGAGGATATCCATACCGGCGCGCTTGCGGCGGCAGCAGGCGGCTATACTTCTGTTGTTATGATGGCAAATACGAAGCCTGCGCTGGATTCTCCGGATCTGCTTAAGGAGGTATCCGAACGGGCGGCAAAGGAGGATATCCGGATTTATACAGCCGCAAACCTCACCAGAGGGATGAAGGGAGAAGAACTGACGGAGCTTCGGGCGTTGGAGGAAGCCGGGGCGGACTGCTTTTCGGATGACGGGAAGCCTGTACTGTCGGAGGCGCTTTTACGGAAGGCTTTTGAAGAACTCGTTGGAGTACCCATCATAAGCCTGCATGAAGAGGATCCGGCTTATATAGGAAATCCTGGAATCAATGCAGGCGTCGTAGCAGAGCGGCTCGGGATAATGGGAGCGGATCGGCAGGCGGAGATTTCCATGGTCGAGAGGGATATCCGGCTGGCGCTTGAAACCGGGGCAAGGATCGATATCCAGCATATCAGTACGAAGGAAGCGGTAGAGTTAGTCAGACAGGCGAAGAAGCAGAGCGATGGGATTTATGCGGAGGCGACGCCCCATCATTTTACGCTGACGGAAGAAGCGGTCTTAAAATACGGGGCGAATGCGAAGATGAATCCGCCTCTTCGGACAGAGGAGGACCGGCTGGCGATCATCGAAGGTCTTCGGGACGGTACGATCGATATGATCGCGACAGATCACGCTCCCCACAGCAGAGAGGAAAAAGGGATCACGGGACCTGTTGCTTCAGGGTCAAGGACTGAGGGTTCGCGGGATATAGAAAGATTGCTGAAGGCCCCCAGCGGAATTATCGGTCTGCAGACGACCCTGGCTTTGGGGATTACGGAGCTGGTAGATAAGGGATATCTGAGCCTGCTGCGGCTGATGGAGCTAATGAGTACGGCTCCCGGCCGGATCTTTAAAATATATACGGGCCAGTTTTTGGAAGGAGCACCTGCGGATTTCGTAATCTTTAATCCAACGGAGAAATGGGTATTTACGGAGAAGGACTGCGCCTCGAAGTCGTTCAATACGCCGTTTGCGGGGCGGGAACTGACGGGAAGAGTAAAGTATACGATTTGCGGGGGTAAGATCATTTACGAGTAAAAATAAATCTGTCACATAGATATATTGTATAGATAAGAATCAAACTCTTTTCAGTTTGGCGTTTGCTGTCGGATTGTATCTGCTATAAACGACATATTTCCTGACAAAAATCCGTGTACAATCACAGTAAGTGGCATTTTATTCTTTGCTTATGATAAAAGACAGAGAACATAAATCCGTATGCATGGGGCAGAAAAGCGTTTTAACAACCTATACTGATTAACGATTTTCGTTGCCGATCAACCGGACTCGCAAACGCAATTCCAGTACGTTTGCTTTATCAAAAACGGCAATTAATTGCGTTCGCGAGTATATCGAGTGTAAAAAAATATAAGGCTGGAAACAGGACAAGAATATGAAGAAAAAGGAAACCGCAAAAATCATAGAGAAAGTACGGCTGGCGGAAGATATTTACAGCCTTTGGATTGAGACTGAGATTGCAGAGGAATCTGCGCCTGGACAGTTCGTCATGGTCTATCCCAAGGCGGAGACGAGATTATTAGGACGCCCGATCAGTATCTGCGAAAGCGAAAGAGGGAGGCTGCGCCTGGTTTTTCGTACGGTCGGCGCGGGAACGAGGGAGTTTGCGGGCTATGAAACAGGAGATACGGTCGAGCTGTTAGGGCCCCTGGGGAACGGCTTTCCGATCGAGGAGGGCAGGGCGCTTCTGATCGGCGGAGGGATCGGGATTCCGCCGCTTTTAGGGCTTGCCAGGGCAAGAAAGAAAGAAGATAATCTGATCGTTGCAGGCTATCGGACGGAGGATACCTATCTTACCGGGGATCTTTCCGATGTCGGGATCCTGTATACTGCGATCGAGAAACTGAATGGGGGAGACGCAGGGAAGCGCTCAGATCAGCCCTTCCTTAATGAATTGTCACGTTCGGACGCTACATCGAAACAAGCCTGCAAGCAGCAGCTGCAGAATATCACTGTGGGGAACGTCCTTGACGCGATCGCCAAAAACAGCTTAAAAGCCGATATCATATACAGCTGCGGGCCGATGCCTATGCTTGCCGCGGTAAAGAGCTACGCAGAAAAAAACGGGATTTGCGCCTATCTTTCCCTGGAAGAGCGGATGGCCTGCGGCGTAGGAGCCTGCCTGGGCTGCGTCTGTAAAACAAAGGAGATTGATGCCCACAGCAAGGTCAAAAATGCCAGAGTCTGCAAGGAAGGCCCGGTATTTGCCGCGGATGCGGTCGAGTTGTAGAGGAGTCATACATGAAATTTTCAGTTAACATAGCAGGTGTTACCTTAAAAAATCCGGTGATGACGGCTTCGGGGACCTTTGGTTCCGGAATGGAGTATTCGGAGTTTCTGGACCTTAATAACCTGGGCGCGGTCGTGACAAAGGGGGTCTCAAGTACTCCCTGGGAGGGCAACCAAACGCCCCGGGTCGCCGAGACCTGCGGCGGGATGATGAACGCCATCGGCCTTCAGAATCCGGGGATCGATACCTTTATCGAGCGGGACCTGAAATTTTTAACGGAAACGCTTCATAACCGCTCAGACACAGGTTCTTCGAAGGGAGGGACCGAACCCGTAAACCTTACGCTTCCAGGGGAAGATCTAAAAGAAGACACCATCCCGACCCGGATCATCGTCAACGTCTGCGGCAAGACGACAGAGGAATACCTGGAAGTAGTGGAAAGATTAGGAGATACGAAAACGGATCTTCTGGAGATCAATGTATCCTGCCCGAACGTTAAGGAGGGAGCCATCGCTTTCGGTCAGAACCGGGATGCCCTCTATGACATAACAAAGCAGATCAAGACAAAGGCGAAGCAGCCGGTCATCATGAAGCTGTCTCCGAATGTTACGAGTATTTCGGAAATGGCTAAGGCCTGTGAGGCAGCCGGAGCGGACGCGATCTCTCTGATCAATACCTTTACGGCAATGAAGATCGATATCCATAAAAGACGCTTTGTTCTCGCCAATAAAACCGGAGGGCTTTCGGGACCCGCTATCAGGCCCATCGCTGTCCGGATGGTCTATGAGTGCAGAAAGGCCGTAAATATCCCGATCATCGGGATGGGCGGGATCGCCTCGGGGGAGGATGCCATTGAGTTTATGATGGCGGGAGCGAACGCGGTCGCTGTCGGAATGATGAATTTTCATGATCCGAATATTTGTGATAAAATTCTGAAATCTATGGTACAATATATGAAAGAGTATGACGTGCAGGATATCAATGAGCTTGTCGGCTGTATGGATTGCGGCAGCTAACGGCGCATCCCTGAAAGGAGCAGGATTATGAGTATGATCCTTCCCGCGAATGCGAAGATCAATCTGGGACTCGATGTCCTGGGCGTAAGGCCGGACGGGTATCACGAGGTAAGAATGGTGATGCAGAGTCTTAAGCTGCACGATGATATCGGGATAGGGAAAAACGAAGAAAACAGGATCCTGATCAAGTGTGATTCCGATGCGGTTCCTTCGGATGAAAGCAATCTCTGCTATAAGGCGGCACAGCTTTTACAGGAGGAATACGGGATCTCACAGGGTATTACGGTAACGATCAACAAGCGGATCCCGGTGGCGGCAGGTCTTGCCGGCGGAAGCGCGGATGCCGCGGCAGCGCTGCTTGGGATCAACGAAACATTCTCTCTTGGATTGTCCGGAGAAGAGCTCAGGAAACAGGCGGTCAGGCTCGGAGCGGACGTTCCTTTCTGTATTTTCAAAAAGACCGCGCTTTCGGAGGGGATCGGAGAAAGGCTTACGGAGCTGCCTCCGCTGCCGGAATGTACGATCCTTCTGTTTACTCCCGATATTCCCGTTTCGACGGCTTCTGTATACAAAAAGCTGGATCAGACGGGGATCGATGTTCATCCGGATATCGACGGGATGATCGCTGCCTTAAAGACCGGCGATCTGAAAGGAGTTGTCTCTCTTTTGGGAAATGTACTGGAGATGGTTACGGAACGGGAGCATCCGATCATCTCCGCGGTAAAGATGAAGATGAAGGAGTTTGGGGCGCTGAACGCTGTTATGAGCGGGAGCGGCCCTACGGTGTTCGGGATCTTTGAAGATCCCGGAGAAGCCCAGGCTGCGTACAGCAAATTAAAGCATGAGAGTTTTAAGGGACAGTTATTGTTGACGGATTCATGGCAGTAGATCCTGCCTTGTATTGTAAGCAAAAGGAGGTAGCTGCCGTATCTGCCCGGGTCTCCCCGGCAGATACGAAAGGAGGCGTGCATGGAGGATCATAACCTTAAGCTGCAAATGGACGAATTTCTGCCTCTCAGGGATATTGTATCGAATACTCTCAGAGAGGGCATTTTGACGGGCGAGCTGAAGCCGGGCGAACGGCTGATGGAGATCCATCTGGCCAAAAAGCTGGATGTCAGCAGAACGCCGATTCGGGAAGCGATCAGGATACTGGAACTGGAGGGACTTGTTACGATGGTGCCGAGGAAGGGCGCGGAGGTAGCAAGGATCTCGGAGGACGATATCCGTGATGTGCTGGAGGTAAGGAGGTCGCTCGATTCCCTTGCCGCAAGGCTTGCCTGTGAGAGGATCACGGAGGAGGAAAAGGAAGCTCTGAGGGCTGCGGAAAAGGAGTTTGAGGAGTCGACGCTTACGAAGGACGCGACGACGATCGCCAGGGCCGATGTCAGGTTCCATGATCAGATCCTTTCGGCATCCAAGAACAGGAGACTCACGCAGATGGTGAATAACCTGGCGGACCGGATCTATCGCTACCGGTATGAGTATATCAAGGATGATACGAACCACGAGCGCCTGATCAGGGAGCATCGGGCAATTCAGGAGCTGATCTTTCAGGGCGATACAAAACGGGCCATGGAAATGGTGGAGGCCCATATCGACAATCAGGAGAAAGGGATCATCAAGCAGCTCAGAAAGAGCAGTTAAGAGTAAAGCATGAATAAAAAGGCTATAGGCGTATTTGATTCGGGTGTCGGGGGGCTGACTGTCGCTAAGGAAATTATGGCGCAGCTCCCCGACGAGCGTATTATATATTTCGGAGATACGGCAAGGGTTCCCTACGGTTCAAAATCCGAGGAAACGGTGACCCGGTATACAAGACAGATCATCCGGTTTCTGATGACGAAGGATGTCAAGGCCTTTGTTGTCGCCTGTAATACCATGAGCGCCCTGTCGCTTAGTACCGTGGAAAAGGATCTGACGCTCCCGATCATCGGAGTTGTCGAGCCGGGCGCCTTTGTTGCGGGAAACGCGACAAAGAACAAAAAGGTCGGCGTGATCGGGACCGAAAGTACGATCCGCTCGGGACTTTATACCCGCTGCTTAAAGAGGATCGACCCTGAGATCGAGGTGATCGGGAAGTCCTGCCCGCTGTTCTGTCCGCTTGTCGAGGAGGGGCTGATTGACGACCCGGTGACGGAGGAAATGGCCAGGCGCTATCTGTTCGGGCTGATGCGGCAGGACATCGATACGCTGATCATGGGCTGTACGCATTATCCCTTATTGAAAAAGACGCTGGCGGAGATCGTCGGCGAGAAGGTCACACTGGTCAATCCCGCCTATGAAACCGCAAGAGAGCTGAGGCACCTGCTAAAGAGGCTCCATCTGGAAAACGAGGCTGCGCCGGCGCATTACAAGCCAGCGCATGATTTCTATGTCAGCGATTCGGCGGAGCGGTTTTCGGAATTTGCCGCAAAGCTCTTACATATCGAGGGGCTTTCCGCGCAGATCGTAAATATCGAAGATTATTAGGAATTTTGCGGGTATTGGTTTTTTAACGGAATAGTGCTATAACTATACTTAGCTGCATTGAAAACACAGAGAGGAACCGACATTTCAAATGTTTGGAATAGGAGAATCGAAAGCAAAGCAGAAGCCCAGACAGCAGGGCCTGAAGATCATAATCGTAGGTATGGGAAAGGCGGGATCTGTTCTCGTTGAAAAGCTGTCGGACGAAGGGCACGATATTACGATCATCGATAAAAACAAACAGAGACTCCAGGCGCTTACCAATCTCTATGACGTGATGGCGGTGGAGGGAAACGGAGCGAGCTTCTCGGTCCAGCAGGAGGCGGGGATCAAGGACTCGGATCTGATCATCGCGATGACAGGCTCCGATGAGCTGAATCTGCTCTGCTGTATGGTCGCAAAGAGGGTCGCCAAGTGCTCCGCTATCGCAAGGGTCAGGACCCCCGATTACAGCAAGGAGATCGGATATCTCAGAGAGCGGCTGGAGCTTGCCATGATCATAAATCCCGACTTTGAGGCAGCGCGGGAGATCACGGATATCCTCTGTCTGCCGGATGCCCTGGAGGTCAATTCCTTTGCTCACGGGCAGGTCGAGCTGGTCCAGTACAAGATCGAGGAAGGGAATATCTTAGATGGCGTCGTGATCTCAAAGCTCTCCGACCGGATCGGCGTTAAGATGCTGATCTGCGTGCTGGAGCGGGACGGCGAGGTTATTATCCCGAACGGCGACGTGATGCTTCAGAAAGGGGATGTCATCTCCTTTGTCGTTACCAGGAGAGAAGCCAAGCTGTATCTGGAAAAGATCCATCTGCATACCGACCGCGTCAAGGACTGTATGATCGTCGGCGGCGGAAGGGCGGCGTATTATCTGGCGACGAATCTGATCAATATGGGCGTGTCGGTCAAAATGATCGAGCGGGACGACAAGCGCTGCGAGGAGCTGAGTATTCTGTTGCCGAAGGCGACGATCATCTGCGGAGACGGCACCGACGAGGAAACTCTGAAGGAGGAGGGGATCGATACGATCGAATCCTTTATCCCTCTGACGGGAATCGATGAGGAGAATATCCTCCTTACTATGTATGTTAATCAGGTGTCGAAGGCCAAGGTCGTTACCAAGATCAACCGTATGAATTTCAAGAGCGTGTTTTCCAGGCTGAATCTGGGGAGCGTCGTCTATCCGAGATATATCGTGTCGGAGGAGATCGTCGCGTACGTCCGCGCGAAGAACAATTCCGGGAACAATCCCATTGAGACCCTGTACCACCTGTTTGATCAGAGGGTCGAGGCGCTTGAGTTTATCATCGACAAGCCCTCTGCGGTAACGGATATCCCGCTTATGGAGCTTTCAATCAAAAATGATGTGCTGATCTCCTTTATCAACCGAAACGGCCGGATCATCATTCCGAACGGTCAGGATATGATCCAGGTCGGGGATTCGGTCATGGTCGTAACCAAGCACAAGGGCTTTACGACGATCTTGGATATATTAAAGTAAAGAAGGACCGGAATAGATGAACATACCGATAATAGTCTATATTCAGGGCAAGGTATTGATGATCGAAGGCGTTTTGATGCTGCTGCCCTGTCTTGTTGCGGCAATTTACAGGGAAAGGACCGGCCTTGCGTTTCTGTTTGTGGCTGTTGTATGTTTTCTGGCCGGCTTCCTTCTGTCCCGGAAAAAGCCGGAAAATTCTGTCTTTTATCTGAAGGAAGGGTGTCTGACGACCGCCCTGAGCTGGGTTATCCTCAGTATCTTCGGCTGTCTCCCCTTTGTTATGACCCGTGAGATCCCCTCATTTACAGACGCCTTATTTGAAACCGTATCGGGCTTTACGACGACCGGAGCTTCGATCTTAAGAGATGTTGAGGCGCTGTCTCACGCAAGCCTGATGTGGCGGAGCTTTACTCATTGGATCGGCGGAATGGGAGTTCTGGTTTTTCTGCTGGCGATCCTTTCTCTAAGCGGCGGCTCCAATTTCAATCTGATGCGGGCGGAAAGCCCGGGACCCGCGGTAGGAAAGCTGATGCCAAAGCTCCGTTCGACGGCACAGCTCCTGTACGTTATTTATTTCGTTATGACGCTGATTGAGATCGCTATTCTTCTGATCAGCGGAATGTCCGTGTTTGATTCCATCGCGCTGTCCTTTGGAACCGCGGGAACGGGGGGCTTTGGGATCCGCAATTCCAGTGTGGCGGATTATACGGCCTTACAGCAGTGGATCATTACGATCTTTATGCTTCTGTTCGGTGTTAATTTCAATCTTTACTATCTCCTCTTATTCCGGGAGGTCAAACGGGCCTTTACCATAGAGGAGGTAAGGGTCTATTTCGGGATCGTGCTGTTTTCGATCCTTTCGATCGCTGTCAAGATGCACGATTACTATGCCTCGGTCTGGGACAATCTTCGGACCAGCGCGTTTCAGGTGGCGTCGATCATCACAACGACGGGGTACTCCACTGCCAACTTCGATCACTGGCCGACCTTCTGCAAGATGCTTCTCGTGCTTTTGATGTTCTGCGGAGGCTGTGCCGGAAGTACGGCGGGCGGATTGAAGGTTTCCAGGCTTCTGATCGGGATGAAGACGGTCCGTAAGGAGTTAAACGCCTATATCCATCCCAAGAGTATCAAAAAGATCCAGATGGACGACAAGCCCATCGAGCATGAGGTTGTGCGCTCCACGAATGTCTTTTTTCTGACCTTTATGACGACCTTTGTTCTCTCCGTTCTGGTTCTTTCCTGGGATAAGGAGGATTTTGTGACCTGCTTTACGGCGGTTGCTGCGACCTTAAACAATGTCGGCCCGGGCCTTTCCATGGCAGGTCCGGCGAAGAACTATCATCATTTCTCCATGCTCTCGAAGTATATCATGATGTTTGATATGTTCGCCGGAAGGCTGGAGCTGTTTCCGCTTTTGATCCTGTTCCATCCGCAGGTCTGGAAGGATTTCCTCAATGTACAGAAAAACACGAAGGGAAAAGCATAAAATAACAGGAGTTACTATATTTCTTCTTTCCGCGGCCCTGCTTTTTTGTATGGCGGGCTGCGGGCGGAAGGAAGACGCTTCGGATGAGGCGGAGAGTACTCTTTCTCAGGATAATCCCCCGGAACATATCGTTACCATAGGCTTTTCACAGATCGGCTCCGAATCGGACTGGCGTATGGCCAGCACAAAATCGGTTCAGGAGGCCTTTGCCGCGCACGAGGGCTTTGAGCTGATCTATAACGACGGCCAGCAGAAGCAGGAAAACCAGATCAAAGCGATCCGGGAATTCATCGATCAGGATGTGGATTATATCCTGCTTGACCCCTGTGTTGAAACCGGCTGGGATTCTGCCCTCTTAGAAGCGAAGGAGGCTGGGATCCCGGTTATTGTTTATGACAGGGAGGTCGTTGTTTCCGACAACAGCCTGTATACCGCATGGATCGGTTCGGATTTCTATCTGGAGGGGAAAAAGGCCTGTACCTGGCTCCGGGAATATTTACAGGCCATCGGCTACTACGGCGACGTCAATATCGTCGATATTCAGGGAACCTTCGGCGCCTCCGCCCAGATCGGAAGGAGCAGGGCGTTAGACGAAGCCGTTTCGGAAAACAGCAGATGGCATCTGATCGGACAGGAGACCGGCGACTTTACAACCTCAAAGGGTAGAGAGGTCATGGAGGAAATGTTAATACAGCATGGCGGCAATATCAACGTGGTCTACTGTGAGAATGATAACGAAGCCTATGGCGCCATCGAGGCGATCACGAAGGCGGGCTATAAGATAGGAAGTGATTTCGCGGCGCATGAAATGCTGATCCTTTCGTTTGATTCTACAAGCGAAGGTCTGCGGCTGACGAAGGAGGGAAAGATCGCGGTCAATACCGAATGCTCTCCGCTTTACGGGCCGCGGTTAGTTCGGATGATCGAGCAGATGGAGGCCGGAGAAAAGCCGGAGTTTCGGACCTATATCGAGGAGGAGCAGTTTTCCGCCTTTACCGGGATCGGGTCGCTTCGCATCGACGGAGATTCGTATTTTGTGACGCGGGTGACGGATGAGCTGCTGGATGAGAGAGAGTATTAAATGATTAAATTATTTCTGGTAGAAGACGAGAAGGTGATGCGGGAAGGCATCAAGAAGCATATCGACTGGGAGAAGGAGGGGATCGAGTTCGTCGGGGAAGGAAGCGACGGGGAGGTCGCTCTGCCTCTGATCCTTGAAAAGAAGCCCGATATCGTGATCACGGATATCAAAATGCCGTTTATGAATGGACTGGTGCTTTCGGAACGGATCCGAAAGGAGCTGCCGGATACAAAGATCATTATCCTGTCGGGGTATGATGAATTCAGCTATGCTCAGGACGCGATCCGGATCGGAGTGACGGAATACCTTTTAAAGCCTATCACGCCGGCCGCTCTTCTGGAGTCGATTAAGACCGTCGCGGATCAGATCCGTAAGGAAAGAGCGGAAAATGACGCTCTCCCGGAGGAAACGGCGCTTGGCGAGCCGGCATCTGCAGACACTAAGAATCCGCTTATGGATACCGAGGCAGCAGGCGTGGTCTCCGGAAAAGAGCTGGAGGAGTTCCTTCGGACCGGAGCGTCGCCTGAGGCGGATACTTTTATGGAAGGGATCTTTGCCTCCATCGGGGAGCAGAACGCTAAATCCCTGCTGTTTTTGAATTATCTGACCATGGATATGTACTTTACCATGTCCCGGTTTTTAAAGGAGCTGACAGGGGACGCGCAGACAATGGACAGGGAGTGCGGGGATATCAATGACATCGTCCGGAATATGACGGAGGTCTCCGAAGCTAAGGACTATCTGACCAGGTGCTTAAAGCGCGTGATTAGCATCAGGGATCAGCTCTCCGTAAAGAGATACGGAAAGGTAATGCGCGAGGCGGTGGCCTATATCGATGAGCACTACGCGGATGAGGATATTTCGCTGAATACGCTGGCTTTGCTGTTAAGCATCAGCCCGAATCATTTTTCCGCTATTTTTTCCCAGGAAATGGGGGTTACCTTTATCGAATACCTGATCGGAAAGCGGATGGAAAAGGCGAAAGAGCTGCTGATGACGACAGATATGAAGAGCTTTGAGGTCGCTTACGCCGTCGGCTATAAGGATCCCCACTATTTCAGCTCAACCTTTAAGAAGACACAGGGGATGACAACCAGGGAATACCGCCTGCGGGGAAGCTCCCATGAATAAAAAGCATACGTTATTTAATGACCTTCCCATCGGCCAGAAGCTGATGCTTCTGAGCGTTGTCATCATTGCGCCTTTTGTCATCGTTCTTACGCTCTTCATCTTTCAGATTAACCGTCTTACGTCCTCCTATGATTCCGTCGTCAGGAATATCACCAGCGCGAATGAATATAATATTATCTTTAAGGAAGAGGTCGATTCGGTCATGTATCAGATGGTCGCCAGGTCCTTAGATAAAGAGGAGGTGGAGGAGGAGCTGTCCATGACCAATCCCGACCGGCTGATCTTGCGTGCCGAGGAGAGTTTTCGGTCCATGCAGAAGGATACGGATTCCAGGGAGGCGCAGAATCGGATCAACAGTATCTTAAACCTTCTTTCCACTCTCAGAAAGCGGGCGGATGAGATCAACGATACGGTAAAGATCTCAGGACATTACGACGAGAATATGATGAGGTTAGATACCGATATCCGGATCATCACGGAGCTGATCCAGGAGCGGATTTCGGAATATATCTACTATGAGTCCGAAAGCATGGAGAAGACGAGGCGGGAGATCGACGAGCAGCGAAAAGTTCTGATCGATATTTCGATCCTGACGGTATTTCTGATCGCCGCGGCGACCATCTTTCTTTCCGTTCTGATTTCCTCCAGCATAACCAAGCCCATTGATGAGCTCTGCCACGTGACGGATGAAGTCGCCCACGGAAATTTCGAGATCCGTTCGGATATCCGCTCCGGTGGCGAGCTGGTACAGCTGGGTAACTCTCTGAACGAGATGACGGAGCAGCTTGGGACGTTAGTGGATAATATAAAGAAGGAACAGATCAATTCCAGAAATCTCGAGCTGCGTCTCCTTCAGGCTCAGATCAATCCCCATTTCCTGTACAATACGCTCGACAATATTGTCTGGCTTGCCCAGGACGATCAGAAGGAGCAGGTCGCGTCGATCGTCACCTCTCTCTCCACCTTTTTCCGGACGACCCTGTCGGGCGGCAGGGATTCGGTCCGCATCCGGGATGAGATCTCGCATATCAAGGCCTACCTTGAGATCCAGCAGTTTCGTTACAGCGATATCATGGATTACCGGATCGATGCGCCGGAGGAGTTCTCAAACTGTTCCATTATCAAAATGACCCTGCAGCCGATCGTGGAAAACGCGCTGTATCACGGTCTGAAGAACAAAAGGGGCGGCGGGCGGATAGAGATCTCGATCCGTGAAAGAACGCAGGAAATTCCGAAAAATCCGGATATTTTCAAGGGAGTAGGCGTTGAAGCCAAAGGGGAGCTTACGGGCAGCAGAGCGGAGGACAGCCTGCAGGGAGAGCCTCTTTTTGAAGGCCAGGATCCGGAGTCTGAGATACTCAGACAGTTGGTTCTTACGGTAAAGGACGACGGGATCGGGATGAGTGAAGAGGAGCTTTCCCGGCTTACGAGAATAGCGGAATTAAAAGAAAAGCCCTCGATCGAAGGAAGCGGTTTCGGGATCGCCAACGTTGCGGAGCGGCTTCGGCTGAATTATGGGGAAAACTGCGGAATCAGCTTCGAAAGCAGGGCGGGAGAAGGAACTACGGTAGAGATCATAATACCGCAGCTCCTGTACGTATAAAAGCGCGCTGCGAAAAAATTAAACTAACGCGATAAATTTTTCTATTTTCCGTTCATTTTCTGTTAACATTTCTGTAAGAATTTGAAATTTTTTGGAAATAATTCCATGGATTGTCTTTCCTTTCCCTCCTATAATGGTAAACAGTCAGGGTTCCTAAGAGAAAGGAACCCACTGGTAATCTTATAAGGAGGAAAAGAACTAAGATGAAAAAGAAACTGATTAGCGTATTACTTACGGGTGTTATGGCTGCAAGTCTTCTTGCAGGCTGTGGTGGAGCTGCTCCTGCTCCTGCGGCTGAAGCTCCTGCTGCTGCTACCGAGGCGGTAGAAGAGGTAGCTGAGACGGTAGAAGAGGCTGCTGAGGAAGTAGCTGAGGCAGTAGAGGACGCTGGCGGAGCTGACGGCCTTATCACGGTAGGTTTTGCGCAGGTTGGACATGAGTCTGACTGGAGAACAGCTTCCACGAAGTCCTGCCAGGACGTTTTCTCAGAGGCAAACGGCTATGACCTTAGCTTTGTTGACTGTGATAACGACGAAGCAGCTCAGAAGGAAGCAGTTCGTTCCTTCATCGAGCAGGGTGTTGACTACATCATCATCGACCCCATCATCGCAACCGGTTGGGATACCGTTCTTACCGAGTGCGACGACGCAGGAATTCCTGTTATCGTTATCGACCGTACTATTGATGACTCTGACAAGTATGTTTCCTGGGTAGGCTCCGACTTCTTAACAGAAGGTAAGGCTGCCGGCGAGTGGTTAAAGGCTTATGCTGAGAAGCAGGGTATCACCGAGATCAACGCTCTGATCATTCAGGGAACGATCGGTTCCTCAGCTCAGATCGGACGTACCGATGGATTCAACGAGATCGCTGAAAGAGAAGGCTGGACGGTTCTTGATCAGCAGACCGGTGACTTCACCGAGGCTGGCGGACAGGAAGTTATGGAGTCCTTCTGCAAATCCTATGAAGGCAAGTTCAACGTAGTAGTATGTGAGAATGATAATGAGGCGTTTGGTGCAATGACTGCTATGGATAACGCAGGCGTAAGCTATGGCCCCGGCAATGACGTAATCCTGATCTCCTACGATGCTTGTACGGCAGGTCTTGAGAAGGTTAAGGCAGGCGGAATCACGGCTGACTTCGAGTGTAACCCTCTTGCAGCTCCTACGGTTGCCGGAGTTATCGATACTCTTGAGGCTGGCGGAACTCCCGAAGCTCAGATCCTTGTTCCGGATAACTGGTATGCGCTTGCTGACGCAATCGTTGACTTCTCTGTAGACGGCAATGCTCAGTCTATGATCGAAGTAACCGATGAGGTTATCGAGGCTCAGTATTAAGACTCTGATGTTTTCCGAAGGAAAACTCAGAGGGGCAAAAACATCTGCTTTTCAAGATGTTTTTGTCGATAAAGGATTTACGGTAGTAAATCCTATCCGAATAAACTGATTACAACCCAAGGAGGTCCCTGATATCCGGGGACCTCCCATTTTTTAAAAAGGGGTGGAAAACCAATGGAAGAAAATGTTGTTTTAACTGCCAGAGGCATATCGATGACCTTCCCGGGGGTCAAGGCGCTTCAGAATGTGGACTTTACGCTTCGAAAGGGTGAGATCCATGCGCTGATGGGCGAAAACGGCGCCGGAAAATCCACGCTGATCAAGTGCCTGACCGGAATCAATGATTTTGAGGAAGGCGAGATCCATATTGACGGTATTTCGGGCCCCGTCAAGAACCATTCCACGAGGGATGCCCAGAATGTCGGTATATCTACTGTTTATCAGGAGGTCAACCTCTGCCCGAACCTTTCGGTAGCGGAAAATCTGTTTATCGGAAGAGAACCGATGACGAAATTCCATACCATAGACCGGAAATCCTATAACAAGCGTTCCCAGAACATTATGGACGAGTTGGGGATCTCCGTTGATGTAACGCAGAATCTGGAAAATTATTCCCTTGCGATCCAGCAGATGGTGGCGATCGCAAGGGCTGTCGATATGGATTGCAAGGTCCTGATCTTAGACGAGCCGACTTCTTCCCTCGACGACGAAGAGGTGGAAAAGCTGTTCGTTTTGATGAGAAGGCTCAGAGATAAGGGCGTTGGGATCATCTTTGTAACACATTTCTTAGAGCAGGTTTACGCGGTCTGTGACCGGATCACGGTTCTTCGGGACGGGAAATTTGTCGGAGAGTATCCGATCGAGGAGCTGCCGAGAGTAAAGCTCGTCGCGGCTATGATGGGTAAGGATCTGGACGATCTGGCGGAGATCAAGAAGGAGGGGGCCGAGGATGCGGCAAACAATCCTCTTGAGATCAGCGCCCGCGGGCTTTCCCATACCGGTACCGTCAAGCCCTTCGATCTCGATATCCATAAGGGCGAGGTGGTCGGAATCGCGGGACTCTTAGGCTCCGGACGGAGTGAGCTGGCGCGTTCGATCTACGGCGCGGACAAGGCCAATACCGGAACTCTTCAGGTAGACGGAAAAGAAGTCAAGATCAATCAGCCGATCGACGCGATGAATCTCGGAATGGGAATGCTTCCCGACGACAGAAAGGCTGAGGGGATCATCGGCGATCTTTCCGTCAGAGAAAATATTATTCTTGCGCTTCAGGCGAGGAAGGGAATGTTCAAGCCCCTTTCCCGGGCGAAGCAGGAGGAACTGGCGGATGAGTATATCAAGCTCCTTCAGATCAAGACTGCCAGCAAGGAAACTCTGATCAGGCAGCTTTCCGGAGGAAACCAGCAGAAGGTTATTTTAGCGAGATGGCTTGCGACGAACCCGGATTTTCTGATCCTTGACGAGCCTACCAGAGGTATCGATATCGGTACAAAATCCGAGATCCAGAAGCTGATCGTAAAGCTGGCGGGCGAGGGAAAGAGTATCCTGTTCATTTCCTCGGAGATCTCGGAGATGCTTCGTACCTGCAGCCGGATGGCGATCATGCGCGACGGCCAGAAGGTAGGCGAGCTTGACAGAGAGCTGACGCAGGAGAATGTTATGAAAGCGATAGCGGGAGGTGAGGAAGAGAAATGAAGAAGAACACAGCCTGGGATAAAATAAAGAACTGGAGTCTTTTACTTCCCGTAGTAGCTCTGATCCTCGTTATGGCCGTCAATATCATCTACGATGCCGCAAACGGAAACAATCCGCTGTCCTTCTTTATGATTACTCTTCAGCGGACGACCGGCAACGGAACGATCCTGTACGGGCGTATCATTGATATTTTGAATCGAGGAAGCGAAGCGGCGATTCTTGCCATCGGTATGACGCTTGTTGTTTCGGCTTCCGCGGGAACGGATATTTCCGTCGGCTCGGTTATGAGCCTCTGCGCAAGCTTCTGCTGTATGCTGCTTGCGGGCTACGGAGTTTCCTCGACGACGACTCTGGCAAAGCCTCTGATCGTAGGTATTTTAGGCGGGCTTTTGATGGGCGTTGTCTGCGGAATGTTCAACGGAACGCTTGTCGCCTACTTTAAGATCCAGCCCATGGTAGCGACGTTGATTTTATATTCGGCGGCGCGAGCGATCGGACTTCTGCTCTGTAACGACCTGATCGTTTATGTAAGAAATCCTTCCTACGCTTTCTTCGGAAGCTTCTTAGGACCCCTGCCGACGCCTCTTGTCATTACGGCGGTCTGCGTTGCGGTCATGTCGATTCTTTTGAAAAAAACGGCTCTCGGTATGTATATCCAGTCGGTCGGTATTAACTCCAGAGCCAGCCGGATCGCGGGACTGAATTCCAAGCGGATCATCTTTGTCTGTTATGCGATCTGCGGTCTGTTCGCGGGAATCGCGGGTATCGTGAACTCCTCCCGTATTACCTCGGCGGATTCAAATAACATCGGTCTTTATCTTGAAATGGATGCGATCCTTGCGGTCGCTCTCGGCGGCAACAGTCTCGGCGGCGGTAAATTCAACCTCGCCGGTTCCATCATCGGCGCCTATACGATCCAGGCGATTACGACAACGCTCTATGCGTTGGGTGTTTCTGCGGCGCAGGCTCCTGTATTTAAGGCCGTGATCGTTATCCTGATCGTTGCGATCCAGTCGGAGCCTGTTAAGGCCTTCTTTAAGAAACAAGGCCAGGCTAAGAGAGTAAAGGGGGTGGCATAAATGAAAACAGGTAAATTAAAGCTCAACGGACATACCATTCTCTTACTTATTACGATCGCTCTGTTTATCGTATTGTACGCCGGCGGGTGTATTACTTACGGGGCAAAGGGCTTTACCCATCTGCAGACCTTCTGTAATATCCTTATTACCAATGCGGGTCTGATCTGCGTTGCCTGCGGCCTTACCTGCGTTATGCTGACGGCTGGTATTGATATCTCGGTCGGCGCTTTGATCGCAATGGATTGTATGCTGCTTGCCACCGGAATGCAGAAGGGGATCGGAGCAGTTCCGATGATCCTTATCATTATGGTGATCGGTGTAGCCTTTGGGGCGTTTCAGGGCTTTATGGTCGGCTTTCTGGATGTACAGCCCTTTATCGTGACCATGGCGGGTATGTTCTTCTGCAGAGGTATGACGGCCGTGATCTGTACGGATCAGGTTTCCATTACGGAGGAGGTCAACGCGACCTTCTATAAATGGGCAAACTCCAAGGTAGTCATTCCCTTCGGCGGCTACGTTAATAACAAGGGGAAATATATGGCTCCTTATGTCAGGCCCGGCGTTATCGTTGCGCTGATCGTACTGGTTGTCATCTTCATCATGCTCCGCTATACGAAGTTCGGACGTTCGCTCTACGCGGTGGGAGGCAGCGCCCAGTCCGCTACGATGATGGGTCTGAATACAAAGCTGATCCGGATGAAGGCGTATATGCTTTCTTCGGTACTCTGCTCCATCGGCGGGATCTGCTACTGCTTAAATACGATGGCAGGTTCGGTTACGCAGGCGCTGGGACTTGAAATGGACGCGATCTCTTCGGCGGTTATCGGAGGAACGCTTCTTACCGGCGGTGTCGGAAACGTCTTTGGTACGTTCTTCGGCGTTCTGATCAACGGAACGATTTCTTCGATCGTTAAGACCAACGGAAAGTTAGCTAGCTCCTGGCCGAACATTCTTACGGCGGCTCTGCTGTTCGTCTTCATCGTAATCCAGAGCGCGTTTGCGGCGATTCGGGAACGGAGCAAGAATAAGGGCTGAGAGTCCAGTATAGAAGTGTGAAAATGAAACTCCGGGAGGATACTTCCGGGGTTTTATTTTTTTCTTGTAATTCCGGTGTTTTGTCCATATAATAAGGTAGTATGCGTATGGGCTGTGCTTTTTGCGTATACGACCGTAAAATCAGTGGAATTACAGAGGAGAGATCATGCCTGCCGATAAAGAAATAGACGAGATCGTCGCGATGTTAGATGGAAAGACCGAAGAGGGCGTCAGCCGGATCGGTGTGCACCGCGTAGAAACGGAGCGGGAAGACTTTGTAAAGGAGGTCCATCATCACGGACGCTGTGATGTCGGAAGCCCTTTCTCGAGAGCGGATTTTAAAAACGTAGACTGCGGGTAGAAAAAAGAAAGCAGATATAAGGAGAAACCATGTACAAAAAAGTGTCAACTGATCTGGGCTTTGTAGATCGGGAGAAGGAAGTTGAAAAGTTCTGGAAGGACAACGATATCTTTAAAAAGAGTATCAAAAACCGGGAAGGCTGCGAGACCTATATGTTTTACGACGGGCCGCCGACAGCAAACGGCAAGCCCCATATCGGTCATGTTCTGACCCGTGTGATCAAGGATATGATCCCGCGTTACCGGACCATGAAAGGCTATATGGTTCCGAGAAAGGCGGGGTGGGATACCCATGGACTTCCGGTAGAGTTAGAGGTCGAGCAGGAGCTTGGACTGGACGGCAAGGAGCAGATCGAAGAGTATGGCCTGGAGCCCTTTATTGAAAAGTGTAAGGAATCCGTCTGGCGCTATAAAGGGATGTGGGAGGACTTCTCCGCTACCGTTGGCTTCTGGGCGGATATGGACGATCCCTATGTAACCTATCATGACGATTTTATTGAATCCGAATGGTGGGCGCTTAAGAAAATCTGGGGGAAGGGTCTTCTGTACCGCGGGCATAAGATCGTACCCTACTGCCCGAGATGCGGAACCCCGCTTTCTTCGCATGAGGTCGCGCAGGGCTATAAGGATATCAAGGAGCGTTCCGCGACAGCCAGATTCAAAGTAAAAGCGGGCAGCGAATTCGATATCAACGGTGAGGGTAAGACCTATATCCTTGCCTGGACAACGACACCCTGGACCTTACCGAGCAACGTTGCGCTCTGCGTCAACGCAAATGAAAACTACGCCATCGTCAAGGTCAAGGAAGAATCGCATAGCGATTCTTCTATGCAGGATTTCCAGGGAAATCCTGCGCGGTCCGTCGAAGACGGAAACCGCTATGACGGATATTATTATATTCTGGCAGAGGCTCTTCTGGATACCGTTCTCGGGAAGTTAGCAGTAAAGGAGCAGAAAGACAGGGAAGGTAATATCGTAACAGAGGCAAGACCCGCTTATGAGGTAATAAGGACCGTAACGGGCAGGGACCTGGAATATACCGAATACGAGCCGCTCTATCCCTATGATGGGCCGAAAACCGAAGGTAAGAAGGGGTGGTATGTGATCTGTGACGACTATGTAACGCTTACGGACGGTACCGGTGTCGTACATAACGCGCCTGCCTTTGGTGAGGACGATTACCGGATGGGGAAGCTTTACGATCTGCCGTTTCTGCAGTTCGTGGATACCAAAGGAAATATGACTGAAGAGACGCCCTTTGCCGGTCTGTTTGTCAAGAAAGCCGATAAAGAGATCCTGGTCGATCTGGATAAGCGGGGACTGTTATTTGAGGCACCGAATTTCGAACACAGCTATCCCCACTGCTGGCGCTGCGACACGCCGCTCATTTACTACGCGAGAGAATCCTGGTTCATCAAGATGACGGCAGTAAAGGACGATCTGATCAACAATAACAATACGATCAACTGGATCCCGGAGTCCATCGGAAAGGGACGCTTCGGCGACTGGCTGGAAAATATTCAGGACTGGGGAATTTCGAGGAACCGTTACTGGGGTACGCCCCTCAATATCTGGGAGTGCGAAGCCTGCGGCCATCAGGAGTCTGTCGGCTCGAGGGAGGACCTCTACAAGCTGTCCGGAAACGAGAAGGCGAAAACCGTAGAGCTGCACAGGCCCTATATCGATGAGATCACGGGGACCTGCCCGAAGTGCGGAAAGATGATGAAGCGTGTGCCGGAGGTCATCGACTGCTGGTTCGATTCGGGGGCTATGCCCTTTGCGCAGCATCATTATCCCTTTGAAAACCAGGACCTGTTTGAAAAGCAGTTCCCGGCGCAGTTCATCTCCGAGGCGGTGGACCAGACCAGAGGCTGGTTTTACTCGCTGCTTGCGGAGAGTACGCTGTTATTCAATAAATCCTGCTATGAAAACGTTATCGTTCTTGGCCATGTTCAGGACGAGAACGGGCAGAAGATGAGTAAATCCAAAGGAAACGCGGTAGACCCCTTTGATGCTCTGAAGGAGTACGGGGCTGACGCGATCCGCTGGTATTTCTATATCAATTCCGCTCCCTGGCTTCCGAACCGTTTCCACGGAAAGGCAGTTACGGAGGGACAGCGGAAGTTTATGGGAACGCTGTGGAATACTTACGCGTTCTATGTGCTTTACGCGAATATCGACGGCTTTGACGCTGCGGAGCATAAGTTAGAATATGACAAGCTCCCCGTGATGGACAGATGGGTGCTTTCCCGCCTGAATTCCGCGGTAAAGGAGGTCGATGAGGACCTGAACCAGTATAAGATCCCCGAGGCGGCAAGGGCTCTGCAGGACTTTGTCGACGAGTTATCTAACTGGTACGTCAGAAGAAGCCGTGAACGCTTCTGGGCAAAGGGAATGGAGCAGGACAAGATCAGCGCTTATATGACGCTCTATACCGCGCTGATTGATATCTGTAAGGCGGCGGCCCCCATGGTTCCGTTTATCACCGAGCAGATCTATCAGAATCTGGTGCGGAAGGAAGCGGCCTTTACTCCCGGAAACGGAGACGGGGAAGAGTCGATCCATCTCTGCGATTTCCCGGAGGTACACGAGGACTGGATCGATACGGAGCTTGAGAAGAAGATGGATACGGTCCTTAAGATCGTTGTGATGGGAAGAGCCTGCCGGAATACGGCCAATATCAAGAACCGCCAGCCGGTGGCAAAGCTCTATGCGAAGGCAGCCTCTGATGAATCCGAAAAGCTGGATGAATTCTATGTGGATATCATCCGGGACGAGCTCAATGTTAAGGAAGTCGAGCTTACAGATGATGTCCGGGAATTTACGTCCTATTCCTTCAAGCCGCAGCTTAAAACAGTAGGTCCGAAGTACGGAAAGCTTCTCGGTAAGATCAAGGGGAGTCTAAGCGGTCTCGACGGAAACGCCGCGATGGATGAGCTGAATGAGAAGGGAGCCCTGACCTTTGATTACGATGGTGAAAAGGTCGAGCTGACAAAGGATGACCTTCTGATCGAGATGATCCAGAAGGAAGGCTATGTCACGGAGGGTGACAATAAAGTAACGGTTGTTATTGATACAAAGCTGACCCCGGAGCTGATCGAGGAGGGTTTTGTTCGCGAGATCATCTCAAAGGTTCAGACCATGCGGAAGGAAGCGGGTTTTGAGGTGATGGACCGGATCGCGGTCTATGAATCCGGAAACGACAAGATCAAACAGGTTCTTCTGGATAACAGCGAATCCATTATGCATGATGTTCTGGCGGACGCCATAAGGACGGATGAGCTTGACGGCTACCAGAAGGAATGGAGTATCAACGAGGAAAAGGTAACGCTTGGAGTTAAGAAACTATAAGGGTTTAAAAGGAGGAGAA
>JAFSXN010000200.1 GCA_017444015.1 Lachnospiraceae bacterium
ATATTCTCCAAAATGTGTATATAAAAAGCCCTCGCGTCTTTCTACCATCCGCGAAGGCTTTCTTCCCACTCTGTTTCTGTTTTTGATCAGTTTTAACCGAAATATACCAACCGCTTTATGTTGCAGAATCCAAATACTCCTGCAGATTTTTCGTAACCTCCTTTACCCCTCTGTGATCCCTTCCGCTTGCCGTAACCCCGACAACAAGATCGTCCTTTCGCGCGATCCCCGGGAAATAGAAATCGCATAATTCCCTGTCGCTGCTTACATTGACAGGTATTCCAAGCCTTTTGCAATCCTGATGAACAGAAAGGTTGACCTCTTTGTGATCCGTTGCCGCAAGCACCAAAGAAGCCCCCTCGATATCCGAGGCTTCGTACGATTTCTTACGGAGCACGATCCGCTTTGCCTCCGCTAAAGGCATAAGAGAAGCATCGAACGCCTCCGCGACTACGGTTACCGTTTCCGTAAAAGTGAGCAGAACTTTGATCCTTCTAGCGGCAACCTTCCCTGCGCCAATGACTACGATCCGTTTTCCCGACAGATCGACAAACAGAGGAAAATACGGATAATCGCTCATAATTCCACCGCCCTTTTTGCATGCTGTACTAAAATATTTCGAAACTCCGGATACTCTCCCAAGCCCTTTAAAATCGTCCTTGTTTCGTATCCCTCTCTTTTCAGTCTGTATTCCCAGGAGCTCCCTGAGCCGGTCAGATCCTTCAATGCATGCTCTCCCGCCGCGATCATAAGAGGGGTCAGAATTACCTTCCGGGGGCTTCTGCCTTTCACTCGTTCAAGGACAGGCTCAAATCCCGGCCCGGCCTCTGCTGTTCCCACGCAGAAATTGGGACAGCCGTCTTTACGAAAACACTCGTCTAATAATACATAAGGATTGGAAACAAGCGCCTCCCCGCCATGTCCCATAAACGCTATCAGATCTTCTTGATCCGTGTTTTCAAAAATCTTTTCCAGAGCAGCCGCCAGTAAATGAATATCCTCCTCTCCGGAGAGTACGGGCTCCCCGAAAAGAAGGGTTTCAAAGCGATCCCGGTATTTTAACGCCTGAAACCGAATCTTTTCATATTCGGCTCCGCCCGTCATAAGTGTGGACTGTATCAGGACATTTTTTATCCCTTCGGCAGCGATCCTTTGAAGAGCTTCCTCCGGATCGTCAATTTCTATTCCCTCATTCGAATAAAGCTTTTTCAGGATATGTCTGCTTGTATACGCATGAAAAAACTGCCGATCTCTGAATGCATCCTGAAGATCCTTTTCGATCGCCCCGATGGTCGTTTCTCTCGTCTCTTTATGAGAGGTTCCGAAGCTGATAACCAGCAATGCTTTGTTCATAGATTCTTCTTCCTGTATATAAATCCAACGGCCAAAAGCCCGAAAATAACCAGGTAAGCAAACAAAACGACGAATCCGAAAAAGCCCGTCTCCTTTCCATTCGCAACCAACCGGATCATAGCGCTGGTCTGCGACAGGGGGAGCAGGGAGATTATCTGGCGGAACCCGTTGGGGAGCTGCTCCGTTGAGAAGAACGTATTGCATAAGAAGGTCATAGGCATAATAATATAGGATGTGAACCGCGGCGCGTCGGTATAGCTCCTGGCCAGAAAAGACAGAACTAGCGCAATCGTTGCAAAAACTGTTCCGTTTAAAAACATGATCAGAAAGGATAGGGCGTTAAAGATCAGATCCCCCCGAAACGGAAACGTTAAGATTAAGATCAGGACAGCCGCATACATCCCCCTGAAGCTTCCGCCGATCACCTGCCCTAGAATAAACTGCCAGAGAGGGGTCGGTGAAACCATAACCTGCTCCAATGCCCGCTCATACAGCCTTTGGACGCTCATACTCTGCGCAATGGCGCCAAAGCTCCCTGTCATCGTTGCCATGGAAACAAGGCCCGGGATCAGAAAACGCAGATATGGCTCCCCCTGCGAGGTTGTTTCGATCCCGATTCTAAAGATGATCAGATACATCACCGGAGAAAGCATCGCCGCCACTGTGATCTTAAGGAAATCTCTCCGAAATTCCACCCATTTTTCCCAAAGTACCGTTACAATCCCCATAGGCTTAACCCCTGGCTATCTTCTGCCCGGAGCACTCGATAAACACATCCTCTAAATTCGTTGCCCGAAGAGCCGCTCCCTGACCTGCTGTCTTCAGATATTCGATCGCTTCCTCCCGCTCTGTAAAATATCTGCTTTTTAAGGTCTCCTCCTCTGTAACATCCACTGCGTATGCTCCAAGCTCAGAGATCAGGTTTCCCGGGGTATCAAGCTTTGAGAGCTTTCCCCGGTTTAACAGAGCCGTACGGGTACAAAGAAGCTGCGCCTCTTCCATATAATGAGTCGTCAGGATGATCGTCATATCCCGCTCATTCAGTTTCTTTAAAATATTCCACATCTGCCGCCTTGCGATGGCATCCATCCCGGCTGTCGGCTCGTCTAACAGAATGATCTCCGGTTCTGTCAAAAGAGCCCGGCAGACCATAAGCTTTCGCTTCATGCCGCCGGACAGATGGCGTACGGTTTTCCTTCGATGCTCTGTCAATCCCGCAAAGTCAAGCAGCTCATCCGTCTTCTCGCGAATCTTCCTTATCGGCATGAAATACAGCCTTCCCTGATACTCCATGACCTCGTCCATATTCATATCCTGCCGCATGGAAAACTCCTGGGTAACGACAGACAGCTTTCTTTTCTGCTCCGATGTCTTTCTGTCGATTCTTACGCCGTCGATCAGTACCTCTCCTTCCGTCGGAAGCAGGACTGTAGAGATCATACCAAGCGTCGTGGTCTTTCCGGCTCCGTTCGGACCCAAGAGCCCGAAAAACTCTCCGGTTCCTACCGTAAAGCTCAGATGATCCACCGCCGTAAAATTGTCAAACTTTTTTGTCAGACTTCGAAGCTCAATCATGGGGTTATTTTGCGATAATTAACGAAAAATAGGAGGCATCATCGGGGATCTCCTCTGCCGAGCGGTAGATCTGCTCCGTTTCCATCCCACAGTCGGAAACCGCGTATACACTGCGGCCGCTCTCCTTTAAAAGCTCCTTGACCTCCCGCATATGGCTCGCGGACTTCATAAGAACATAATTTCCGCTTCCGCAAAGCCTCTCCTCCGTCTTATGAACGGCAGGCAGGATATGAAGCGGCTCGTTCCACTCCGCAAGCGGTACACCAAGCCTTGCGGCCACGGCACAAAAGGAAGTGACCCCGCTAATTAACTCTACGGGATATCCCTCTGCTTCCAATATATGCTGAAGATAACTGAAAGTACAATAGATGGTCGGATCGCCGAGGGTCAGATATACCACATTCCTTCCCTGATCGAGATATTTTTTTAACAGATCGGCGCCCTTTTGATGTTCTGCACGAATACTTTCTCTATCCAATATCATCGGCATATAGACCGGCACCAGCTCCTTCTTCGAAAGCTCCGGAACTGCCTTCAGGGCGATCTGATAAGCGGCCGATTCCTCCGCTTTCTTTCCCGGAACGGCGATTACCTCGTTTTCCCGGATCAGCCGGATCGCCTTTAAGGTCATCATTTCCGGATCGCCCGGTCCTACGCCTACTCCATATGCGGTTCCTTTCATGCTGCCTCCTTCTTACTGCTTCCGCCTTGTTTCTTCCGCTGCCCGGATCAGGCAATCTGTAAGGCTTTCAAGCGTTGCCCTTTCCGCGGTCCAAATCTGCATCCCGTGCTTTTTAGCCTCAGCTGCGGTCTGCCTGCCGATACAGACGGCACGGAGCTTCGAATAGTCCGTATCTCCTGTGACGGCGGTAAAGCCCTTGACCGTTGAAGCGCTTGTAAACGTGACAAAATCTACAGCGCCGTTTTCGATCAGTTCTTTTTCATCTAAGATCGATGAATTATGATATACCGTATCATAAATCGGAAGATCTTCTATAACAAGTCCCTCTTTTTTCTGAAGCTCACAGATCAATTCCGGATTTCCGACAGCCGCGCGGGGGATCAGAAGTCTTTCACCGGGGTTACAGAGCAGAGCAAGTTCCCTTCCCAGGGTTTCGCCGTCATAAACGGAGGGCTTAAAGTCCGCCTTGATCCCGTATTTCAAAAGGGCTTTTTCGGAGGCTTCTCCGATAACGGCCGCCTTTACCCCTGCAAGCGCCCGGATATCCGCGTATTGAAGGAGCTTCTGAAAGAAAATGTTTACACCGTTCGGGCTCGTAAATACCAGCCAGTTATATCCGCCGTTTTGAAGCGTTTGGAACCTTTCACAAAGCGCGGTATCATCGGAAACCGGCTCTATTGAGATTGCAGGCAGCTCCAGGACCTGGGCGCCCTTTTCCCGAAGCATCTCAGAAAGCACCGATCCGCTCTGAACGGGCCTCGTGACAAGGATCCGAACCCCCGCAAGCGGGAGCTTTTCATACCAGGAAAACTGTTCAGCCAATCCGCAGACTTCTCCGACTACAATAATCGCGGGTGTCCCGATCTTCTCCCTTTCACACAGTTCTTCTATATCGGAAAGAGCTCCGACGATCCGTCTCTGTCTGGCTGTCGTTCCCTTCTCCAGTACCGCTGTCGGCGTATCCGGCTCCATCCCGCCCTGCAAAAGCCCGGTTCTGATCTCTTTAAGCGCCGCGAATCCCATTAAAAATATAAGCGTTCCTCCGGATTTTACTAACGCCCCGTAGTCGATGCTGTTCTTTTCCGCCTGTCTGTGTCCTGTGATAATATGAACACTTCCGCAGAAATCCCTGTGGGTCACCGGTATCCCATTGTAAGCCGGAACGGCAAAGGCGCTTGTAATCCCCGGGACAACTTCAAAGGGAATGTTATGTGCTAAAAGAGCCTCTATCTCCTCTCCGCCCCGCCCGAATACAAAGGGATCCCCGCCCTTCAAACGAACGACCCGCTTCCCTTTTTCGGCCTCCTGCCACAGGAGCTCGTTGGTTTCCTCCTGTTTCAGATAATGCTTTCCGGAACGTTTTCCGGCAAAAATGGCTTTAGCGGTCTGCGGAATGAGCGTCAGTATTTCCTCGCTTACCAGCGCGTCATAGACGACGACCTCTGCCTGCTCTAAGACCTGCCGTCCTTTTATCGTAAGGAGTCCGATATCTCCCGGCCCCGCGCCTACAAGCCAAACCTTTCCCGTCATAGCTTCTTTTCCCTCCCGGACCTCTCCCGCAGCGTCCTGGCAAGCTCCGCTCCAAGTAAGGAAGCATCCTCCACCGGACCTTTGATCGTTCCGGTAAGATATTTCCCCGTCTCTTCTTCAAAATACAGACCCGTAAGGCAGAGCAGCCCTTTTTGCGTAACAGCGTGCGCGCAGACAGGAGATGTGCAGTCCGCTCCTAATTCCGCTGTAAAGGCGCGTTCACACACCGCCTCTTTTTCGGCTGCAGAGTCAAGATATCCCTCTAAAAAAGAATAATCCTCCCCTTCTCTTCCCTGGATCGCTAAGATTCCCTGCCCCGCCGCAGGAATGATTTCTTCAACAGAAAAATAACGGCTGATACGTTCTTCCAGTCCAAGGCGCAGGAGTCCCGCCGCAGCTAATACCAGAGCACCGTACTCCCCCGCGTCCAGCTTTCGAAGTCTCGTCTCGATATTTCCCCGGATTGGTTTTACGGAGATATCCGGATAGATTTTTTTCAGCTGTAAGCCTCTTCTGAGGCTCGAGGTTCCGATGGTATCAAAACGACAGCCTTTCTCTTTTCCTTCGGGAAGTACCAGCACATCCCTCGGCTCCTCTCTAATTGAAAATCCTAACAGGGGCAGGTCGGAAGGAATAACGAGAGGCACGTCTTTCAGGCTGTGTACGGTAATATCAACCCTCTTTTCCCGAAGCGCCGCATCCAGCTCCTTTACAAACAGCCCCTTTCCGCCGATCTCAAAAAGCGAACGGTCAAGCTTCCTGTCCCCGGAGGTTTTCATCGTCACAAGTTCGATCTCCATGTCCGGCAGAGCCTCTTTTAAATATCGTATCAGAGACATACTTTGCGCTATGGCCAGCCTGCTGTCCCTGCTCCCGACGACAAGCCTTTTCACTATCCGATATCTCCCGCCTGAATATATTGCGCCAGTTCCTTCGCGAAATAGCTGATATAGAGATCCGCTCCCGCGCGAAAGGCTGATGCTGCCATCTCACAGACTATTTTTTTCTCATCAATAAACCCTCTTTCCGCCGCCGCTTTTACCATGGCATACTCTCCGCTGACACTGTAAGCAGCAAGCGGAAGCGTCGTAGCGTCCTTGATCTCCCGGACAAGATCCAAATAACTCATAGCCGGCTTTACCATAAGGATATCCGCGCCCTCCTCCACATCCAAAAGCGCTTCCTTGAGGCCCTCCCTGCGGTTGTGAAAATCCATCTGATAGCCCTTTCGATCGCCGAAGGCCGGAGCAGAGCCCGCCGCTTCACGAAACGGCCCGTAGAAGGAGGAAGCATATTTTACCGCGTAGGACATAATGGGAGTCATAGAATACCCGTTTTCATCAAGGATCAAGCGGATCGCCCCGATACGCCCATCCATCATATCCGAGGGCGCGACCATATCCGCCCCCGCCTGCACGTGGGAGAGCGCTGTTTTCTGAAGAAGCGTCAGTGTTCCGTCATTATCCACTACTCCGTCGCATAACATGCCGCAATGCCCATGGGAGGTATACTCGCACATACAAACGTCGGTAATAATATAAAGAGGAGCTCCGCTCTCCTTGATATGGCGGACGGCCTGCTGTACGATCCCATCCTCCGCATAAGCGCTGCTTCCCAATTCATCCTTGTTCTTTGGTATTCCAAACAGCAGAACGCTTGAAACTCCGCTTTTTTGCAGGCTCTCTAACTCCTCGTCCAACCGGTCGATACTAAAGCGGTACTGTCCGGGCATTGCATGGATCTCTTCCTTGATATTCTCTCCTTCTTCCACAAAGAGCGGATAGATCAGAGCGGAGCGATCCACCCTGGTCTCCCGCACCATTTTCCGAAGTATTTCATTCCCTCGAAGCCTTCTCGGCCGTATTGTCAGTTCCATCCTCTTCCTCCTTCAATTTTAATATATCTCAAACCGGCATAAAAGCCGCAATGACGGCAAACACAACAGCCGGCAGCATATTCGCGACCCTTACCTTCTTCCCCCATACCAGATTCAGTCCTACACAAAAGATCAGTATGGAGCCGATCAGCGAGAGATAATCCATCGCCAGATCCGTCATAACAGGCTTCAAAAAGGAAGCGAATATTGTTATCAGGCCCTCAAAAACCAACACCGGTATTGCCGAAAAACCGCACCCTTTTCCGAGAGAACAGGTCATGACCATGATAATGATAAAGTCCAGGACAGCCTTTGTCGCAAGGATCGACCAGTCTCCCAGAAGCCCGTCCTGAATCGCTCCCACAATAGCCATAGCCCCAATACAGACCGTCAGAGAAGCTGTAACAAAGGCATTGACAAAATCCTTATCCTTCGCGTTTCCTGTTTTCAATTTCAGCCATTCTCCAAAGCGCTCGAATAAACCTTCTATATTAATAATCTCTCCGATCAGAGTGCCAAGCGCCAGGCATATGGTCACAAACATCGCCTGGCCGCTTGTAATGACACCATCATCGATCGCAAGCATCCCCTGCATTGCGCCAGCTATACCAATAAACAGCACACTTACGCCGCAGGCGGCCGTCAGTGATTCCTGGTGCCGTTCCTTAAGCATTTTACCAAAAAAATGGCCGGTCAGTCCACCCAGGACAATACCAGCCGTATTAATTAAAGTTCCCGCTCCGATCATATTCTCACCTGTTTACGCCGACTGGAAAGGATATACGTTTTTTACCTGCAATGATCGCATCCTTCGGACATACAAGTCTGCATAGATGACAGCCTACGCATTTTCTCCCGTCAAGCTTCGGTCTCCTATCCTCAAATCGGATCGCCTGATGTCCTCCGTCATTACAGGAGATGACACATCTTCCGCATCCATTGCACCTTTCAAGGTCAAACATCGGGAAAAGAACGGTATCCCTCTCCAATACATCCGTCGAATCGCTTAATGTATCCAGCCCGGCACCGATGATATCCTTTACGGAAGGAACGCCCATTTGCGCCAGATAATAATTTAACCCGGCCTTCAGCTCGTCAATTATCCTGTATCCATACTGCATGACAGCAGTAGTGATCTGAACGGAACCGGCGCCCATAAGGATAAACTCCAGGGCATCTCTCCAGGTTTCGATCCCGCCCATTCCGCTTATATGCATGCCTCTAAGCGCGGGATTCTGCCCGATCTCAGCGATAAACCTGAGCGCTATGGGCTTTACGGCATTTCCGCTGTAACCGCCGACTGCCGATTTCCCCTTTACTGCCGGCGCTGAAACATAGGTATACGGGCTTACTCCCACGATGCTTTTAATTGTATTGATGGCGGCTATCCCATCCGCGCCGCCCTGAAGCGCAGCCTCCGCGGCCGGACTCATCGTTGCGACGTTCGGCGTCAGCTTGGCAAGCACCGGGATCGATGAGCTTCTCTTTGCAGCTCTGGTAAACCGTTCGACAAGCTCTGGAACCTGGCCTATATCCGAACCAAGCCCATCCTCCTGCATGTTGGGACACGAAAAATTAAGCTCTACGGCATCCGCGCCGTTTTCCTCGCAGAGCTTGGCGAGAGACTCCCATTCCGCCTCATTCTGTCCCATGATCGACGCCAGGATAAATTTCGAGGGATAATCCTTTTTCAGCCGTCTGAATATCTCCATATTTTCCGCGACGCTGTGGTCAGAAAGCTGCTCGATATTCTTAAACCCTATGATGCTTCCGTTGTCCCCCTTTATCGCGGAAAACCTTGGAGAGGCTTCATGGATATCCAGGGAGCAGATCGTCTTAAAACAAGCGCCGGCCCAGCCTGCTTCAAAGGCTCTTGCGCACATATCATAAGTAGACGCGACGACCGAAGAAGATAAAAGGAACGGATTCTCAAGCGGCATGCCGCACAGGTCGGCTTCCAGCCTTTTCTCATCCTTCGGGATTGCGATCTCCGCCGCAGGTCGAACCTTTTCGTAAAGGTCAGTCATCAGTCGTTTTACAGGAACATTTCCGCAGTTTACACACGCCGTTTCGCAGGGCGCGTCACATTCCGCGCAGGGATTTTTATCAGGAAGCTCCATCGCTGCCACATCCTGATTGTCAAACCAGATCCCGAGTAATGCTCTGGCAGGATCCATAGCCGGACACGCTTTGCTGCATGGGGCATCCTTACAAAGCGCGCACTGGATCATATCAGACCGCGTAATAACAGGTTTTATCAGCATATAGTTACCTCCTTTTACCGTACCTTTCAGATCATTGCCAATCGATGCTTTCTAAGACAAAGGCGACATCACGCGTAAATTTTACCGCTCCCTCCTGCGGAAAGTAAAGATATAACGAGCAGACCATCCCTTCAAGTCCCCGTTTGAATACAAATTCAAGCCTGTAATCACTGCCTGAGATCGGCGCCGTCGTCATATAATAATCGAGCTTTTCCCCATTAGAGCATGTAACCGTAGAAATAGTCATTTGGGGGGATAATCTGTCCCAGAAGGTCTTATCCACATCCTCCTTTAGAATATTCTCAATAATCCTTTTTTCGATCGCCTTATAATCTCTGTCCGAGGGATTGACCGGGGGAGTATCCAGATAAGTTTCATAGTTAAAATAAAAAATATAAAAGACCTCCGGATGCTCTTTATTCTCCGCGATAGCATTCAGAAAAAACTGATACCCGTTGATACCGTTGTTCTTTAACCTTGTGAACAATCTGTTATCATACCATCTTTCCGGAAAGCTGAGTCGGATGTCCTGCTTATATGAAACATCGCTGACCACGATGCTTTTGTATATCGCTCCATCCTCGAAGCAGTACTGATTCGGCGTCAGGGCTTCCCTGGGCTTTATGATAAGCTTATGCGCCTGAAGGCTGAAGTTTCTGTTAAAGCTGTTGACCTTCATTCTTCCGAAGACTGTTACAAGATCTCCCGGAGAAATACCCTTTACATCCTGAAGAAGACTCTTCTCAGACGTATCTACGTTTATCCGGTCAACGCCGTTACTGTCAAACAGGACGATCATCTTAAAATTCTCTGAAACCGCGTTTTCCCCAAGTCTTCCGGACAGGGCGATACAGGAATTATCATACTCCTTTTTTAAATCGGAGAAATTCCCGGCAGTCTTGTTGATCGATGCTATCGTCTCGGTATGGAATAAAGAATCGTTTTCCAGAGTTTCGCGCAACCTTCCCGTCTTTTCCGCTGCCTCCGATCGGACGGGCAGCAGAAAGCAAGCGATCATCACAATAGAAAGTATAATACATTTCCGTTTCATAAGCTCATCCCGGTTCACTTTACTACTTCTTCCGTCTGAAAATCTTTTCCCGCGTCCTTTAATAATTGTATGACCTGCTTATAGGTTCTGTACTCGGCAAAGTCATCAATCAATAAAAAGCTTTTTTGAGCATACTGTTCTTCCTGTATCTTTTCCCCAAACTCGTCAATGCTCTGACATTCGACATCTCCGATTTTTACAATCATATCGCTTACCGACACTACAACTACCGTCTCCACTTTTTCCTCTGTCTTTTGAGGAGTCTGCGCGGTTTTTTGTTCCGCAGCCGGTCTCGGTGCAGGGGTCGGATGATTTCTTTTATAAACAGAGTCCGCGGTTTTTAGTGATGTATCAATACCGCCCGTCAGATCAATAAAAGACTTCTCCGAATTGATAAGCACCGGTTCATAAACAAAGCCTGTCAAAACGAAGAAGGCCGCAAAAAGAACTGTTATTCTGATAAATCTGTTATTCCGAAAACCAGGTTTCATCTTTGATAATATATTTTACTCCTTTTTCATTCAAATGATCTACGATCGAATTGAAGAACCCCGCTGTAGAGTAATCGTCAACAAGAACTACCTGTATATTGTTTTCTACGCGATAGTCCAGGTAATCCTCTAAAGCCTTCATATCCGCGATCGAATTGTCTATGATGATCTCATCTTCTCTGCAAATAACGCAGTTCTCAAGCTTTTCCCCGCTTACGGCATCCTGAGGCATAAAATCTTCGGCCTGGCTTTTCCCTGAAGCAATGTTCAATTCTGTGGGAGCAGCTTTTCTGGAAATAAGAAAATAACATAAGCCTCCAACCGTTAAAACAATAAACAACTCTAATATCGGATGAAGCTTTTTTCGTATTCTGCTTTTTTTTATGATATATATACCCGCGAAAATAAGGGCAAGACCGATAATAACTATGAAAAGGTCCGCAAGAAAATCAGTTTCCATACGCCAACTCATTTTTCAAATAGATATTTGAATGACTGCTGCTAAGCTCACTGTACAGAGTCTCGATCGCAAGCTCGTCTCTATACAGCATCGAGGTATTCTCAATAGACAGAATAACAGGTTTTTCCGCATCCGAAAGAGCATTCTCTACAATATAATCCCTGCACTCCCCCCAGGCCTTTTCCGTGTTGCTCGGATTCAGGTCGATCTCCTTCACCTCGGAATTGATAAGTACGTAAATCGTGCGATACTTTCTGTTTGATGGAACATAATCAGCATGAACAGTCACAATATTCATGTATTCATTCAGATTATCATAGGTTGAGACATGATCCGAAA